>JAEORM010000232.1 GCA_016840905.1 Candidatus Gerdarchaeota archaeon
CAGGCTTGTTGATCAAAGCTCTCTTCAAAATCAGCTCTGTAAGTAGCTGCTCTATCAAATTGGGTGCTTTTAAGAAGTTTCTGAATTTCTTCAGATGACAATACTTTTGGTAAATGTCCTACTGTTTTTTCGGGAACATATTCCTCTAAAATAGCATGATAATTTGTTCCACCAAAACCAAAAGATGAAACTCCTGCTAATCTAATTTCAGTGTCAGGTTTCTTCCAATCCTTTTTTGTAATATTCACATAAAATGGTGAAATATCCCAATTTATTTTCTGATTTGGTTTTTCAAAATTAACTGATGGTGGTAATATTTTATGATGCAAAGCTAAAGCTGTTTTTATCAAAGCAGCTATTCCTGCAGCACTTTTTAGATGACCTATTTGACTTTTAATAGAACCTATAGCAATTGATTTTGGAGAAACATTTTCAGCTATTTCATTTAAAACTTGTAATTCAACAGCATCTCCAACTGTGGTACTGGTACCATGAGCTTCTACTAATTGGATGTCTGAAAATTTAATTTTAGCTTGTTCTAGTGCTCTTTCTATGGCCAATTTTTGACCTAATGGATTTGGCGCGGTAATACCTTTTCCTTTTCCATCAGATGATGCACCCATTCCTCTTATTACTGCATAAATTTTATCGCCATCTTTAACTGCATCAGAAAGTCGTTTTAAAATGCAAAAGCCAGATCCTTCTCCCATAACAAAACCATTCGCACGATCATCAAATGGGAATGATCCTTCTGCTGATAATGCACCAATTTTTGAAAACTTGATAAAAGTAGGAGGATCTAAAGAACAATCTGCTCCTCCACACAATACTATATCATATTCAAAATCGAGTAAACCTTTAGCTGCAACATTTAAAGCAGCTAAACTTGATGCGCAAGCTGCATCAGTCGTCATATTCTTTCCACGAAGATTAAAAGTATTGGCAATGCGACCAGCAATTACATTTGAGAGTTCTCCTGGCATAGTATCTTCATTTATGGGAACAAGTTGTGTTTCATAATCTGTTAAAATTTCAGCTTTAATTTTCTCCCAGGTTTTTTTATCGACATTCGAAAATGAAGAATTCTTTTCAATTCTATCGAAGACTTCTGGAGCAAAAATTTTCCGTGAATGACTGGTTCTTATTTCATCACCCATAGAATTTCCAATAATGACAGCTGTTCTAGAATGATCATAATCATTTCCTAACATTTTTGCATCTGTTAATGCTTCCTTAGCCGCCACTAAAGCTAGTTTTTGTGCTCTACCCATGGTAAGAGCGACTTTTGGAGGTATCTTGAATTCTAAGGAGTTAAAGTTAAAATCAGCAATTGTAGCAGCAATTTTTGTATAACTTTTATTTAAGGTATCTCTATTTTTATCATAGAACAGATTGATATTATTAGCCCACCTTTCAGAGGGTATCTCTTTTATTGAATAAACTTGATTGAGTATATTATCCCAAAAAGCATTGATGTTTTGAGCGTCAGGAAACACACATCCTAAACCAACAATGGCTATGCCTTCATCTTCAAATGCTTCTGTAATAATTTCTGGTTGAACTTCTCTTTCAGTGCTGGTACCTCTCTCTATCTTTTCAGGTGATACTGATAATCTTCTGATTAAATTATTGGCACGTTTTTTTACTAATTCTTCTGAATTAATTATCAAATCTGTATGGAGATCATCAAGAGTTCTGATACATCTTAAGCTTGCAACTATTTGACCAATTAAATAATTGCCTTTTTGATATTGCCCTTTCTCATCAATAGGCATAAAACGATTAGGTTTATCATCTTCCCCATCCGGATTCCAAATTTCACCTAATGCAGCAATACGTGTTGCTCCTAGGTTATCTCGTTCATATTGATGTTTTCTATCAGCTAGACTTACACCTTCTTTTAATCGTTCCAACTCTCGCTCTATAATTACTTTAGTGAAAGGTGTTGGTATAGAACGTGCTCGAGTATTTACTGTTTCACCTACTACTACTGTTTCTCGGGCATTCAAAGCTAGCTGTTGATATAAGGGTTGAATAGTATCGGTTTCAATGATTTCTTTTACTAGAATATATGCAGTTCCTACCCATAATAATCCATTCATAATATCTGGAAGTGCAGAGCAGAGAACACCAGCTATTGCAGCTGAAACTTTATCACCAATTCCACCAGCAAAAGCAACATTAATCTTGTTTTTAGGGATTTTTCCTTTGTTATTTGCTAATTCATGGAGTGAAAGCTCCCAGAGAACAAAACTTGTTAGAACTCCTATATGTCCACCACATTCCATGCCTTCTAAAACTAAATTACTTACGCCTGTTTCAAAGGCTTCTCTAAAAATAACAGGGGAAGGTGTGTGAAGAAATGTCTTGATTCCATAACCCATTACTTCTTTTGCTTGATCTATTGTTCCTGCAGCAACAACAACAAAAGGTGGCTTAAGTTCTTTAATGATCTTTAGATGTTCATCACGAGCTTTCTTATTTGCTTCCAATCCAATGATACCACAACCAAACGGAGCATCTCCCAATTTTTCTTTGGTTTTGGTGATTAAAGTCCTTGTCTGTCCCTTAAATAATGAACCTAAAGCTACAAATGGCAACCCTCCTGCTTCTGAGATAAGTTTTGCGAAATCGGGACTTTCAGACACATTCGCCATAGGTCCTTGGATTATTGGGTAACGTATTCCAAGTTCTTTAGCAACAGGATTGTTTTCTTGCAAAGGATAATTTGTTATTGCTGAGTTAATTTGCTTCTCAACTTGCTGTAGAATACCATTGAGAATTCCTGCAACAGTTCTAAATTTGTCTGTAAGATTTTTCGCAAAAGAAATATCTTGACCGATTGGTAATAAACAATTCATGAAATTATTACTTTCAAACATTTCACGTTGGGAGAAAATTTCATTTTGGATTTTTAATGTTCTATCTTTTTTATCAAAAACAAGTAATTCCTTTTCTTTAAGAATGAAATCATTAACGATTTTTGTTCCCAATCTTGCATAAACACGATATTTATAATTTGTAGAATCACCCAAAATTCGAGTATCAGTAGGATCTAATTTTGAAAGAAAATCTTTGAGATTTTGAGGTAAAGGACATTCAGGTGTTAAGTAAAGTTGTGAGTCTAAAACAACAGCTTTTGCACCTGCTGTAAAAATAGCTGCTGTAGTAAATAATCCCACTCCTCCTTGAACGATAAATGGTAAACCTGCATCAGCGAATTGTTGGGTTAAAATAAATGAAGTTTCATCACCAATTCTTCCAGCAGCTTCATTACCTTTAATGATAAAGGCTTTAGCCCATTTCTTTGTGTAAGCTTCTTGTAAACTAATTACTTCTGTTAAAAGAATGAATTGTTTAGCAGTAAGTTTTTCAATTTCTGCTTGTGTTAAGTCTAGATTACTTATTACAAGAATTATAGGAGTATTTACAGGTAAATCTACTATCAATTCTAACTGTTGTTTTTGTGATATTCGGATACCCCAAAAGTTTGGCAATTCAGATAAGCAGGCATTCAATAATTCCTTACTTTCATTTTTCGTTAAGCGCTCTAAATTAACTAGTCCGATAGCTCCCTCTTGAATTACTGTTTTTAGTAAATCAACAGATAAAATACCTGGAGGATTATATGCTAATATTGGTTTGCGGTTCTGTACTATACTATCAAAATCATTTGTTGAATTCATTCTGACTATCTCCAATTAATCAATAAATATCATAAATTATAATGGGACATTTCCATGTTTTTTGTTCAAACGTCTCTCTCGTTTTCGTAGGAGAGGCCATAATGCAGCAATAAGTTTCTGTCTAGTTTCACTAGGAATAATAACATCATCTATGTAACCGCTCTCTGCAGCAAGATAGGGATTGTTAAATTCATCTGCATATTCATTTTTCAAAATTTCAAGCATTTCAGCAGGATTATCTGCCTTAGCTAATTCTCTTCTATAAAGTACTTGAGCTGCTCCCTCAGCACCCATTACAGCTATTTCCGCTGTAGGCCAGGCAAAATTAATATCATTTGCTAAGTGTTTTGAACCCATGACAATATAGGCTCCACCATAAGCCTTTCGAGTTATAACAGTCAATTTTGGAACAGTTGCTTCTGCATAGGCGAAAATCAATTTTGCTCCATGCTTGATTATTCCATTGTGTTCTTGATCTAATCCTGGTAAGAAGCCAGGAACATCTACAAAAGTTATAATTGGGATATTAAATGAATCACAGAACCGGATAAATCTCGCGGCTTTCACAGAAGCATTGATGTCTAAAGCACCAGCTAAAATACAAGGTTGATTAGCAACAATACCTACTGGATAACCATTTAAACGACCAAAACCAACAATCACATTTTGAGCCCATTTCTTCTGAATCTCAAGAAAATTACCCTTGTCAACAATTCTGAGAATAATTTCACGCATATCATAAGGCTCTAATGGATCATCAGGAATAATATCATTCAAACTTTCTAAATCCAATCCAGAGATTGTGGTAATTTCTTTCTGAGGTGGATCATCCAAATTATTAGATGGTAAGAAGGAGAGAAGAGATTTGATGAGCTCAATTGATTCGATTTCATCAGAACCAACTAAATGGGCGATTCCAGATTGAGTGCTATGGGTAGAAGCGCCACCTAACTCTTCAAAAGAAGTCTCCTCACCAGTTACCGTTTTTACTACTGCAGGACCAGTAACAAACATATAAGAGGTGTTTTCTGTCATGACAACGAAATCGGTCAAAGCAGGAGAATACACTGCTCCTCCAGCAGAGGGACCAACAATACAAGATATTTGAGGAATAATCCCTGAGGCACGAACATTCCTTAGAAAGATATCACCATATCCTGCTAAGGAATTTGATCCTTCTTGTATTCTTGCACCACCAGAATCGTTAAAACCAATTAATGGAGCACCATTTTGAATAGCTTGATCCATTAACTGAGAAATTTTTCTAGCGTGAGCTTCACCAAGACTTCCACCTAAAATAGTAAAATCTTGACTAAAAACATAAACCAAACGACCATTAACTTGACCAAATCCTGTAATTACTCCATCAGTAAAGTATTTTTTATTTTCCAAACCAAAATTTGAACACTTATGTTTAACAAACATATTTGTTTCAACAAAAGTCCCTGGATCGAGTAAAATATCGATTCTTTGTCGTGCGGTTAGTTTACCCTTCTCAAGTTGCGCTTGAATAGCTTCTTCTCCCCCACCTTTTAGAGCATCCTCTCTTTTCTCTAACAAGTTCTCTATTTTATCTTCCGTACTATTTTTCTTTAGTTTAATCTCACCATGTTGTGATAAATCCGTTTTCATATTCATTGCCATTAATCTCCTGTTTTGCTTATCTTCGATAAGCTACATGTTTTTAGCAGAAACAAGTTTAACAAAAGGGTACCTAGTTTTTACTGTAAAATCTAAACTGACAAAAATTAGAAAGATGAAATTTTACTGTAAAAAGTCGAATCTACTAAATAATACATATTCTTGCTTTTCCATTATGTTTAGCACTTTACTAGTTGCTAATAGAGGTGAAATTGCAGTTCGTATAATTCGAGCTGCTCGTGAATTAGACATTAAAACTTATGCTATCTATACCTCTGTTGATAAGAATGCACTTCACGTGAAATTGGCAGATGAAGCTTTTGCTTTAGTGGAAGATGGTAAAATTCCTGGTTATTTAGATATTGATCAAATAATCTCCATTTGTGTACGTGAAGGAATAGAAAGTGTTCATCCTGGTTATGGCTTTCTTTCTGAAAGTGAAATATTTGCTAGAAAATTAACTGAGAAAGGCATCAAATTTATTGGTCCACCTGCAGATGTGATTGAACTTCTAGGTAATAAAGTGAAATCAAGGCAAAAAGCAATTGAAGCAGGTTTGAAAGTTCCACAAGGATCAGATATTATACAATCTGAAGACGATGGTATTCAACATGCAAATAGCATTGGGTATCCGATTTTAGTTAAAGCTGTTTTGGAGGGGGTGGTATGGGTATTCAAGTTGCACACAATGATAAAGAATTAAAGAAAGCATTACAAAATGCCAGTGCACAAGCACAAGCAGCATTTGGTCGTGGAGAAGTTTTTATTGAGAAATTTATCAATCAACCAAGGCATATTGAATTCCAAGTGCTAGCAGATAATTATGGTAATGTTGTTCATCTTGGTGAGAGAGAATGTTCTATTCAACGAAGGAATCAAAAACTACTCGAAGAATCGCCTTCAAAAGCAATTACTCGAGCGAAACGAAATGAAATAGGAACACTCGTATGCAAATTAGCTAAGAATTTAGGGTATATTAGTGCTGGAACAGTTGAATTTCTTTATTTAGATAATGAAGTTTTATTTAATGAAATAAATCCTAGAATTCAAGTTGAACATCCCGTCACAGAGATGCTTACAGGGAAGGATATTGTTAAAGAACAAATAAAAATCGCACAAGGAGAAGAGCTTTCTTTCAAACAATCTGATATTAAATTTAGAGGTCATGCTATGGAACTTCGGATCAATGCTGAAGATCCAATGAATAATTTTCAACCTACTCCAGGTTTAGTTCAGAAATTTACTGCACCTGGCGGTCGTCAAATTAGATTTGATACAGCAATATATGAAGGTCTTAAAATACCAAATTGCTATGATTCTTTAATTGGTAAATTAATTGTTGCGGCTGAAACTCGGGGAGAAGCAATTAGCCGTGCTCAAAATGCTTTGAAAGAATTAGTAATAATTGGTTTTCCAAATAATATTTCTTTTTTTGAAGAGTTAATTGACGATGAAAAATTCAGAAAAGGAGATATAAGTATCAATTTTATTCAAGACCAAAAATTGCTTGAAAAATTGGAGAAAAATGTGTGTACTCTAGCTTCAGCTCTTTTTGCAGTTGGTTTAAAGAAGAGTGAAATGAATTTACCTCAACAATCCTCAAATTGGCGAATGAAAGGTAAAATGGATGCAATAGGACGGGAATGAGATTATGGACAAAAAGTTTAGAGTGCGTATACATGGTACTGAATTAGATCTTGAGCAATCAAAAAAAGGCATCAAGATAAAAGATTACAACTTCAAACCTGAAGTTCTTTATAATGGTAAATTCTACCGTGTCTTTATTAATGGAAGAGAATTTCGGGTTGAATATAAAGATAATACTATTCTAGTCGATGGTAAAGAAACTGATTTTGATTTCAGATCAGCTCCACAATTAATTGCACGCAATGATTTGAAATATAGAAAAGGTGCTGATATTAAAGCAGCAATCCCCGGTAAAATTGTTGAAGTTCGAGTTACTCCTGGCGAGAAAATTAATGATCAACAATGCTTGGTTGTTTTGGAATCTATGAAAATGAGAAATGAAATCCTCTCACCAATAGATGGAATTGTTGAAAAAGTCTTGGTCAATGAAGGAGATCAAGTTACTACTAGGCAACTTTTAGTAAAAATAAAACCAACAGAATGAATGTAAGAAAAGGAGTTTTGATTTTATGATAAGTGAAGAAATTATTATACCATTTTATCACAGTACTTTAAGTGCAAAATTATTTTACCCAAATGATGAAAATGGTCGGTTCCCTGTGGTTTGTAAAGTCCATGGATTGCTTTCCACTAATTTTGATAAAGAAGAGGAATTAGCTTCTATGTTAACATCAGAAGGGATGGCTTATTTTGTATTTCATTTTACAGGTTTT
This sequence comes from Candidatus Gerdarchaeota archaeon, assembly GCA_016840905.1. Next base: position 7,688 of record JAEORM010000232.1, read on the forward strand.
AATTCTAGTCCTGGTGTAACCTCAATTCAGAAATTTCTATCCAATTTAGACCATATAGTATCATTCTTAACAAATCATCCAAAAATTGATCCATTGAAAATTGGTCTTTATGGAGTTAGCTTGGGTGGTGCTATTGCTACTTGTCATGCTTCTCGAGATCATCGAATTGCTGCTTTAGCATTACAAGCTCCTTTGTATGATTTTTCATTTATGGTTAATTATCCTGAATTTGATGCTATCTGGGAAGGATTGGCGTTTGCTGGTTTGGTTCGGTTGCCTAAAAAAGGCATCAAGAATCAACTCGTATTAGAAATTCAAGGGAATAATCCTTTGGATTGTATAGAAGAAATAACTCCTAGACCTATAATTATCATTGCTGGTGGTAAAGATACTTTCATACCACTAGAAGGAATAAAGAAATTGTATGCTAAAGCTGAAAATCCCAAGAGATTTTCTATGATAACAAACGCTGATCACAATTTAACTAATTATCTCGCAAGGTATGAAGTTTTTAATGAAATCAAAAATTTCTTTGTTACTTTCTTCCAAAATCAACACTTCACCTATCAAAAAATAATGGATGAAGTTGGTGCTTTTTAAAACTTAGATTTTTCTCAAGAGATTAATTTCACCAACAGAAATTATTTCTTTTACACCATTTTTATTCAATAACAGATTACCAGTTTCTGTGATTCCTATTTCTTTACCAACTATTTGTTGGTCATCAATCTGAATTTTTATTTTAGTTTTATATGTAAAGGAATATTTTTTCCAAATTTCACTAATTACTTCTAATTTATCTGTAACCAACTCAGTAATTAATTCTTGATAGCTGTTAATTATTGCTTGCTCAATATCATTTAAAGAAAATTCTTTGTTTAATTCATTCCGCATAGATGAAGCTATCTCTTTTATCTCATCAGGAAAATCTAGAATATTTACATTTATACCAACACCTAGTATAAGATGTTTTAATAAATCATCTTGTGATGAAATATCAATTAATATGCCACCTAATTTTCTATTATTAAGAATTATATCATTAGGCCATTTAATTTGAAAAGAAGCATTTGTTAATTTTCTTAATTCTCTTATTAGTTTAATCCCAAATCTTACCGAAAATCCTTCAATTAGACTAAGAGGAATTTTCTTTTGGATAATAATTGATAACCAGACTCCTCCCTTTGGGGAAATCCATTTTCTATGTAATCTTCCTCTACCAAAAGTCTGTTCTTCAGTAATTATTATTGTTCCATCAACATTTTTCTGTTCTTTAATCAATGTCTTTGCAAATATTTGTGTAGATTCGATTTTATTAAAACGGATAATATTCAAGTTATCAGTATCATTCATAAGAATGCCTTCGCCTATTCATATAATAGTCTTTATCACAATTTAACAATATTATACTAATCAACATAATAAAAGGATGAGTAGATTTATAATAGCTAGTTAAAATGCCCAACATAAAATACTAATAAATAAATGATTTATTTGTAAGTAACAGTAAGTAAGGTGAAAATAATTTGCCTAAAGAAGAAATCATGAAATATCCATTAAAAAAACCATTAGCTGTAAAAGAGTTGCTAATTGACTTATACAATTGCAAAGCAGACCTTAATGATGAAACAGCTTTATTAGCTTTAGTTACTGAAGCATCTAAAATTGCTGGTGCACATGTTCTTCAGGCATCTGTTCATAGATTTTCACCAATGGGTTGTAGTGTTGTGGTAATTCTCAAGGAAACACACATTTCGATTCATACTTGGCCAGAGTTTGGGTTTGCGGCATTAGATATTTTTCTCTGTGGCGAATCACTTGATCCTTTTGTAGCATGGAACCATATCAAAGAACATTTGCAACCTAAAACATTTGAATTGAAAGAATTACCTCGAGAAATTAAGTGATAGTTGATATTTTTATGTCAAAATTACCATCTTCAAATAAGACTCAAAATTTTTCTAATAATCTTTTAGAGGATATTGCTAGTCGTGCAGAATTAAAAGAGGGAAAAGAATTAGTTCGAAAGATATTACGTGAAATCTATCGAACAGGTACAATTGGTTCTAAAACTTTAGCTCGGAAATTATTCTTACCTATTCCTACAATTGCTGCTGTTCGAAAAGAACTTGAAAAGGAAGGTTTAATTGATCGTAACAATAAAGGAGCAATTTTAACAGAAGCTGGGGTAGATTTTGTAACAAGACAATTGTTAATTTCATCTTTTGAGAATTTACTGTGTAAAACTTGTGATGGCTCAACAATTGAATTACCTGCTGATGATGTTGATAAAATATTTGAAAAAATGAGAGATTTTACCAATAAACGACCAGTTCCTAAAACAGATATTGATCAAGCTTATGGCAAACCAATAACGGCTATCAAACGTGCCTATCTTATGTTAGAGAATGATGATATTGAAGGAAGAGAAATTGCTCTTTTAGGTGATGATGACTTTACTTCATTAGCAATAGCTCTTCTTGGTGTAAAAACTAAAATTACTGTTTTTGATATTGATGAACGTCTATTGGAAATAATCAAAACAATTGCCCAAGAAAATAATTTTCCTATTACTTGTATTCATCATGATTTGAGATCACCACCTCCAAAGGTTTCACTAAATAAATTTGACGTTGTTCTAACAGATCCTCCATATACTATTAGTGGATTGAATCTCTTTCTCTCTAGAGCTTTACA
>JAEORM010000233.1 GCA_016840905.1 Candidatus Gerdarchaeota archaeon
GCATGAAATTAATAATATTAATAGCAATACTTTCACTTAATTCAAATTCAGTCATAAGTTTCTTGATTAAAGTTCTTGCTTGTTTGCCGGTTACTTCAGAAGATCGTTGTGCATGCTCTAAAGCTATTCTTTGAAGATAATTCAATTCACCATTTTTCTTTCGTTTATTGAAAATGGCTACAACTTCAGGAAGTGAAACGGGTTCTTTTTTTATTATTTCTTTTGGCATTACCTTTACACCTATACTAATTACTATAATTCTAAATTGTATTTATGTTATTTGGCGGGATAGACGTGTTCTGGTCTTGCAATAATCTGCTTGTAGGCATCGCCTGTTTTTATCTTTATAACATAAGCTCTTCCACGGATTTCTGTAATAACACCAAATTTACCATGATAGCGTCTGTGAGGCATACCTTTTTGTATTGCTGAATCAATTTTGATGACAACTTGATCTCCAACATTGTATTTAACTAGTAATCTACCAAGTGATTGTAAACCTTTATCACGTGGAGATTTTTTAAGGAGTTTTCTTGTACTGTTCTTAAATCCTTTGGACTTTGGCATAGTTCATCACACGCTTTGTTTTTTCTTGTCAATGCTTCAAGCTTGCATATAAAAATCTTGCTTTGAGCACGAGAAGAAACATAATGATTTATTTATAAAACTTACCTTTATCTCGTTTCTTATTTTTAATGATGATTTTAAAATAAAAAAGAATAGTAAAGCTTAAAGCTTTACTGATTAAGAATTCGTACGATATCTTTAGCTACTTCTAAAGTAGATGAAGTTCCACCCATATCGTAAGTTTTTACTTTTCCTTCCTTAATGTTTTGAATGACTGCATTTTCCACATTCTTTGCTAATTCTTTTTCACCTAAATATTCAAACATTAATTTTGCTGAAAGGATTGCTGCAATGGGGTTTACTTTATACATACCAGCATATTTTGGTGCACTACCATGGGTTGGTTCAAATAAACCAAAAGTATCTGATGTGGATGCTGAGGAAGCAAAACCAAGACCACCAACTAATTGTGCGGTTAAATCAGAAATTATATCACCAAACATATTTGTAGTAACAATTACACCATATTTATCAGGATTCTTGATTAATTGCATACACATAGCATCAACATTTTCTTTCCAGACTTCAATTCCAGGATAATCTTTTGCTACTTCTTCAGCTGCTTTAAGAAACATACCATCAGTAGCTCGAATAACATTTGCTTTGTGTACTAATGTTACAGATGGATAATTATTTTCTTTAGCAAATTCAAATCCTTTCTTAATTATTCTACGACATCCTTTCTCGGTGAAAACTCGACAAGATACTGTTGTCTTGTTTGGATCATATTTCTTGAAAACTTCAATATTTTGTAGTTCCTTTAGATCATAAAATTCAATGCCTGAATAAAGTCCTTCTGTATTTTCTCGAAAAACAACTATATCAATATTATCTCGATAGTTGAGGGGATTACCAACGTAAGATTTACATGGACGCATATTACTATAAAGATCAAATATTTGTCTTAATCTTACAATAGGTGATTTATAACCTGGAACATTAGGTTTTGAGGTTATAGCTCCAAATAAGGCAGCATCTGTTGTTTTCAACATTTCAACTGTTCTTGCTGGTAAGGCATCTCCTTCTTTTTCCCAGAAATCCCAGCCAATATCTCCGGGTATGAATTCAGCTTGAAAATCAGTTCCTTCATCAATAACCATTTTAGTTGCTTCTAAAACGTCGCGTCCGATACCATCACCGGGCATAAAAGCAATTTTGTATTGTTTACCCATCTTACTTACCTTCGGATTTTATCTATTCTAAATAATCAGAACGAAAATTTATTCGTAATTCTCTTTTATTAATTTCGGTTTGGTTTGAAATAATTTCTATAAAAACGTCTTCTTTTTGAAAAGATTAATCATTTTTTCCACATTATTATAAAACAAACTATCTTTTTTAAAGATGATAATACTAAACATGAATTTATTTATTTCAAGAAATTATTATTAGATATACCTCATATCATTTTTATTAGATAAGAGTATAAGATAGCTTTAATATCCCTTTATCCCATTATATTATTATAGCTCTTAGGTTATGGTAATTTTAATATAAAATAGCCAACAGTTATAGATAAGGGTTAATGTTAAAAGGAAATTATAATACTGGAGGAAAAAAATTGTCTGAAGTAGATAAATCCATTTCCGATAAAGAATTGGATGCTGAAACTGAACGTTTAGTTTATCGTATTACTGAAGGATTACAACGATTAAATAGTATTGGAACCGTTCAATTTATACAAATTGATTTACCTCCTTTGCCTGAAACATTAAAAGAAGAGTTAACCAAGAATTTTGATTCAGCATTAGAAGATGGTCTCTATGTAAATCAAACCATTGTCCTTGAACAAATGGATACTGGTGATTCATTTATGCGTCTTTTGAATGCTATTCGTAAAATGTATCAAATTTCTAAATTACTTACAGTAGAAGAAATTCAAGCAGTAATAAATATTGACTATAAAGGAGAAACAATGGATATTATTGTAACCTATGATCCTGAAGAACATGATATCAGTTTGGTCTCAGTCACCCAGAAAGAGGATTTCTTTAAAATTTTAGAATATGTTAGATTCTTTTGGATGAAATCTAGACCAAGGGTTTAGTCATAACTTGAATAATAGTTTATTCTTACTAGGAGTCTGCATATTAGAATCATCAATAGGTTAGATAAATTCATTTATGAAAACCACTTAGCTTAGTGCGTGAATTGCTTTGACTAGCTTATCTGAAAGAAAAGACCATATTGTATTAAATCTTCAGGAATTAATACCTTTTAATTTAAAAATCTCTTCAGATAAGGAAAAACTTCTCTTAGTAAAAGGTGTTATGTCAAGTGAAATTCCTTTAGCTAGTTTGGAATTAGATTTGGAGAAAAAATTTCCAATAATTAGGGACTCATTTAGTTTTATTACACAATCAGATGGTACAATTCTAATGAGTTTTCAACTTGAATATTTAATTGATATTAATGAAATCAAAAATTTTTTACAACAAATTATTTCGACAGAACTTCCCTTGAACCTGAAAAATAATGCCACAAATAAACCTCTA
>JAEORM010000234.1 GCA_016840905.1 Candidatus Gerdarchaeota archaeon
AATTGACACAAATAAGTCAACAAAAACATTCAATCAACAACCAACACTTGATTTTTGGGTATCCAAAGAAAAGGAATCAACATCCTATAAAGGATGTTTATAATTTATTTCTTTTTGTTATATTTTCTGATTTTTATATAACTAACAAATAAAGGTAATATAATAAGAAAAGATAACATGTCAAATCCACTAAATTTCTTCGTAGTTTGGTTCATAATAAAAGTACTAATCATATCCATTAAATCTCTGGCTTCAAAAGCTAGTGATGCTGATGCATTATAATCCATTTCATTGTAGTAAATAGGTATTAGTTCTAAATTAGTATATATTTGTAGAAAAGCATCTTCCATTGCTTGTGGTTTCTTTTGAGGTGAAAAGGTCTCATTATATAGTTCCAATAAAATAGGTAATTCATCTAAAGCTATTTCATAATTCAAATCAGTATGGGCACGACCAATAGCATCTTTGTAGAAACTACTAAACTGATTTGTTGTTGAAAAATAACTCATTACATCCTCAACAAAACTTGATCCCCAACCATATGTTTCAGTGTGTGGATGTGGTAATCCTAAGGAATGGCCTAATTCATGGATCATTACAGTTGACATACCTCTCCTTGGTTCAAGAGTAGTAATATTATCGAATAGTGAATATTGGTCACTAAGTAAAATTTCCCACCCCATACCACCTAGACCTGCAAATGAAGTACCAAACCAAGTAAAACTTATATCATCTGTGAGGAAGAAATAGCATGGTAAAACAACATCAGCTGCTTCTAAGTCAAAAGTTTGACCCAATCTGTTTTGTAATAAATAGTAAAGTCCCTGTTCTATAGGTACATATCTTCCATTTATCGATTCTAAAACATTATCCTGTATAAAATCAAATATATCCGGATAATCCATAAGCTCAGCCCAATTAATATCGATTAACCAATTTACCCATGGAAAGTCTTGTTCCAATTGATTTTTTATTCTATACTGTGAGATACACCACTTTAAATCCTCTTCTGGATATCCATTCATTGTGAGATTATTCAAAACAATCACTTGTAATGAAACAGAATTACTGTAAGGTAGGCTATCATAAACAGGACCTGAAAAAACATTGCCTAAATAGGAATTTATCCATTCACTAATGTATGTAGTTAATTGTTCTTGACCATATAATGTTTGTAAGTCAAATGTTTGAGTAAAACTATCTAAATCAGGATACTGATAAAATAACTCTGGTCCATTACCTCCTAAATTCTGCCAAACGTTATAAACATAATCTAAATACCAAGATCTCGAGGAGAGATCCAAATAACAGAAACGATATTTTCCACCCCAACCATTTGCAGCTCTTTTTTCAATATTACGATAACCGGAATACCACCAGGAAATTGAAGTATTACCATCCAAATCAATTCCATAGGTATCATACCAATGCTCAAGTGAATGATCCACTGAATCAAAATTGGAGAAATTCATAATATAAAAAGTATAACCTGGTTCACTAATAGATTCTTGATAAAGATTCTCGTAGAGATATTCTGTAACACTATCAGCATCTATTGACATTCCATCTCTTGGAATAAAAATATCTGATCGATTACCAGATGTTAAATCTTCTTTTAATAATGTGACATTAAGATCATAACCTGTTCCAGTACCATTAATTGCTATTGATTGAATATAGTCTTGTAAATCTTGACTAGTATTTTCTGAAACAAAATTAAAATCGAAGCTAAAATCAATAAAAGGTAATGGTTCATTAAATGAATGTTTATAGACATTTATTAAATTAGCATTTATTGCTGTTTCATTAATTAAATTTTGATCAAAACCAATAAACTCTATTTTTAATTTAAGTGATATTCTTCTATTGGTAATAACATTTGGTTGTAAAAAAGCTTCATCACTATATATATTCCTTGCAAAAGAATTCGTTTCACTAGTATATTGTAATACTATACTAAAAGCAAACAATGATAAAATAAAGATTCCAATAGCACCATTTCTTAATCGCATTTTAACCTTGTCCATTCTGTAAATATTAAATCTAATTTTACTAGCTAATTGATGTAAATAATACGGTCGTGTAAAATAAATAAACATTTATTTTCATCCATATATTCGACTAGTTTTTGAGGATAATTGATCGGATTATCTCATCTAATTCATTTAGATTAGATTGGGAATTTATGCCATCAGAGAATTCAGTTGTATTTTCTAAATTGCTAATGAATTCTTCTAAAAAGAAATCAAAGGTTTCAATTCTACCTGAAAAATCTTTTTCATTCATATCTTGTTTAAGTTTAATTATTTCAAAGCATTTTTCTGTGATAAAACTAGGTATAAGATCAGTAATTCCATTAATAACATCGTGAATATTTAATGGTGGGATTTTCTTATATTTTAAGACATAAGATGCCTTAAATGCTCCCATTAAAGGATAAAGATATTTTTTGAAATTTATTTTGCTTTTTTTGCTTATTAACTCATAATTCTTTTTACAAATATTATAGTAATGATGGAATAACGCAATTGATTTAAAATTATTCAAAGCATAATCTTTCAAAGCAAAAGGTACTTCTCCATAATATATTATTGGCGATAACAACCATTCGATAGATATTGGATTTGATTTACCTAAAAGTTCAGCATATTTATAGATATGCCAACCAACAGTATCAAATATTAATCCCGATTTTTCTCCTTTAATTTCCTTTAAATTTGCATCATACATTTTTTCGAAAGTTTGAGGTTGCTTCATGAACGTGATATATTTATCATAAGGATATTCAAAAGGATCAAAGTAAACAAATCTAATATCTCTATCACTATCTTTTGATGGAAAGCCATAAACTAAACTTCCACTTTCAATTGCAAAGAGGATTTTTATCTTATTAATTGATTCAATGTTTTTACAAAGTAAACGTATTTTTTCACTTTCATTATGTGAATCATATTCTAACATTAACTCACGCCACAAAATATAGTTATCACATATGTATGTCTAATATCTGAATAAACATTTTGATTTTCAAATATTTTTTATAAAAAAATCACCAAAATTAAAGGGTTTAATGAAAAGTTTAAATTTCTGTTTATTCTGTTCGTTACCTCCAGAATATAAAGAAGTTATTTTGGAGTTGAAAAAAATTGGAACAAAATATAACAAAGATTCTATCCGAAGTTGATTATGTACAATTTCAATTCACAAATATCCAGGGTCAATTAAAAGCTGTAGAAGTTCCGAAAAAATTTGCTGAAAAATATCTTGATGAAGGTTTAGGCATTGATGGATCCTCTGTGGGCTTTTTAATGGCTGAACAAAGTGATATGCGTATTAAACCTGATCTATCTACTTTTCAAATCATTCCTTGGGATACCCGAGCAGCTCGCGTAATTTGTGATATTTATGATTTAAATGACAAACCATTAGAATGCGATCCAAGAAGCATTCTTAAACGAGCAATAAATAGTGCTAAAATTGATTTTAATTATGAATTTAAAATAAGACCTGAATTAGAGTGGTACTTCATGAGTCCTGATGGTGAACCAGCTGATATAGGTTCATATATGGACACTCCACCTCATGATTCTGAATATGATCTTCGTAGAGAAATAGTTGATTATATGATGGAATTAGAAACATTCCCTAAAATGCTTCATCATGAAGTTGGTCCAGGGCAAATGGAAATTGAGTTTGAGATGACTGAACCTCTTCTTGCTGCAGATATGGTTCAAACTACAAAGCAAATAATAAAGACGGTTGCATGGAATAATGGATTAGTTGCAAGTTTCATGCCAAAACCCTATACAACTGAAGCCGGTAATGGGTTGCATGTTCATCACATGCTTTATCAAAATAAAGATAATATTTTCAGTGCAAAAGGTGGCGTTTCACAAACACTCAAGTATTTTGTAGGTGGATTATTAAAACACTCACCAGGACTTACTGCTATTTTCAATCCAACAATAAATTCCTATAAGCGATTAGTACCCGACCATGAAGCTCCTGTTTATATTTCATGGGGTTTAGCTAACAGAACAGCTTTAGTTAGAGTTCCTGGGTATGAGAAGACTGCAAGGATAGAATATCGAGGTGCTGATACAACAGCTAATATCTATCTTTTAACAGCTTTACTTCTTGCATCTGGTTTGGATGGTATTAGGAATAAAATAGAACCAATAGAAGGAACAACTCTTAATGTTGATCGTTTAACTAATGAAAAACGAGAAGAAATGGGCATAAGAAAAACTCCTGCTACATTGAAAGCTGCAGTCGAAGCATTGAATGATGATAAATTCTTATGTGATTTCTTAGGTCCAACATTTATTGAAATATTTAATAAACTAAAACGCATTGAATGGGAAGCATATACCAAACATGTCAAAAATCCAGAAACTATAGAAGTGACTGAATGGGAATTTACTGAGATGTTTGAAAAGATATGATACCATTAACTTTGTTTATATTTTTTCATTAGAAAGGTATGCTTGTACCTTTCTTTCAACTCCAATTTAACAATCATAAATTAGGTGATAAGAATGGCAAAAACAGAAATGTTGTATATGAAGGATAACTATATTCAATCTTTTTCTGCTACTGTAATCGCAAAAGGTGAATCTTTTGTAGTTTTAGATCAAACAGCTTTTTATCCTGAAGGTGGTGGTCAAGAATGTGATATAGGAACACTAACCTATAAGGACAAAACTTTCACAATAAACAAAGTATTACGTGAATCAGGTGATGTTAAACATTTTATTGCAGAAACAGAGAAATTACCAGAAATTGGGGAATCTGTTAATTGTAAAATTGATTGGGAACGCAGATTTACTCATATGAGATACCATACAGCAATACATGTCTTGAGCACATATATGAAAGAGAAATATAATGCTGAAGTTGTAGGAAATAATATTTCAACACGTAATGGACGAGTAGATTTCAATTTTGAAAATGCTCTTACTGAACAACAACTAAAAAGCATCGAAGAAGATGTAAATAAGATAATAGCTCAAAATCTGCCTGTCACCATAAATTTCATGCCTCGTGAAGAAGCGAAAAAATTCTTGGAAGAAAAAGGATATCAAATTGACTATATTGAAATGGTGCCAAAATCTGTTAAAATCTTTCGGATAATATCTGTAGATGATTATGATCATGCGTCTTGTGCAGGAACACATGTAGCAAATACAAAAGAAATAGGAAAAATACGTGTTGTTAAACGTAGAAGTATAGGCGTAAATAGAGAAAGAATATTTTTAGCACTAGAATAATAAAAAAGAAGCATAAAACTTGAAAAGGTTTTTTGCATAGTTATACATAATATAGGTGTAAAACTAACTATACTATAATTCAGTAAATAAATGGTATTCTATTTATGAAAACTGGAGAACCTATTCATGTCAAAATCAATAGAATATTTAGATGATCAGGTTGTTATTGATTTAACAAAACGGTTGATCAAAAATCAAAGCATAAGCGGGAATGAGAAAAAAATTGCTACTTTAATGGCAATCGAAATGAAAAAGGCTGGTTTTTATCGTGTGCAATACGATGAATCAAATAACATTGTGGGAGTTATGCCTGGATTAACGAATGGTAAAACCTTAGTTTTAGCAGGAAATATTGATACTGTTCCACCTGGTGCGATGGTCAATCCATTCGAACCTCAAGAAATTGATGGTTCGAAAATTGGCACTAAAGGTAAGGTAATAACGGGAAGAGGATCATGCGATATGAAAGGTGCCTTAGCAGCAATGATTAGTGCTGGGAGTGCATTAAAACGTGCTCGTGCTCGATTAAAAGGTGATTATGTAGTTGTTGGTTTAGCTAATACAAAAACGGGAAAATCAACTGGTTTGAAATCTGTGTTAAAGAAATTTGAAATAAAACCTGATTATATTGTTTCATGTGCTCCTACAGATTTGAATATTAACACAGCTCATCCTGGGCAAGCTACTTTTGAAATTATTGCAAAAGGGAAAATGACAAATATAGGCAATTCTGAAATTGGTGAAAATGCAATTCTAAAAATGGCTAAAATAATCAATTGCATACAAGAAAACACTGTTCTTCCAGAAGATAAGCAATTTGGTAAGGCTAATATGATTATAAGTTCTATTGCTTCAGATCCTATAGGAGAATCACATTCAGTTCCTAACATTTGTCAAGCACTTCTTGTAAGGCAATTCTTCAAAAATGAAAATCCTGAAAAAATCAGAAATGATTTTTTGAATCTCTTAAAAACTAATAATTTTAAAGAGCAAGATGTTGAAGTAAACCTTAAAAGGAGCTTTAGTCCTCATGAAGTTGACCCAAAAGCTGATATTATATCAATAATTCAAGATGCTGTAGAAATAGCTACCGGAAAACAAACAAAGACTGGTTATTGGACGAGTGGGATAAATATTTCTGAAATGTTAGATGTCGATTTTCCAGTGGTAGGTATTGGGCCTGGTAATGAGAATTTTGCTCACACACCAAACGAACATGTACCTCTTGATCAAGTTATTAAAGCTGCAAAAATCTATACTGCTTTAGCCGAGAAAATTTGTGTTCAAATGAAGGTAAAAGCTCAATAATTGATTGTTTCCTTTATATTTTCACAAATCCCTTGGTAGATGCAAATGATCGATATACAAAATGTTACCTTCAAATATCTTAATTCAAAAACTCCTATTTTAAGGGACTTTAATTTGCATGTAAATAAAGGAGAAATTGTTGGAATAATTGGTCCCACTGGTTCAGGGAAAAGTACTATCTGTTATCTAATAAATGGTTTAATTCCTCATTATTTTAAAGGTGAGTTCAAAGGTTCAATTAAAGTTTGTTCGTTTGATGTTACACTTGAATCTGTAGAGACTATGAGCAAACATGTAGGTTATATGTTACAAGAACCTAGCTTTCAAATAGCATCTCCTTTTGTTGAATCAGAAATAACCTTTGGTATGGAAAATTTTGGTGTGCCTAAGGATGAAATGGATGAGAGATTGACAACTATTTTGGAAAAATTAGGTATTTCTCATTTACGCTATAGAGCTACATCAGAACTTAGTGAGGGAGAAAAACAAAAAGTGATTTTGGCATCAATTCTTGCTATGAATCCTTCTCTTTTGGTTTTAGATGAATGTTCTAGTATGATTGATACTACAAGTAAGAAAGAGCTGATTAATATTCTTCTTAATTTAAGGAATGAAGATGAAAAAACAATCCTTTTAATTGACCATGATCTCGATTTCATAGCTGAAGTCGCTAGTAGAATATTAATTATAAATAATGGTCAAATTGTAGCTGATGGAACCACTCAAGAGATATTAATAAATACCCACCTTCTATCGAATTATGGCTTAATACCATCAAGTATTGTTTCCTTATTTCAAACATTAAAAGAAAGAAAATTACCTATACCTAACATCCCTATAACCTACAAAGAAGCAATTGGTATAT
>JAEORM010000235.1 GCA_016840905.1 Candidatus Gerdarchaeota archaeon
CAGTTGTGATTGTTATAGCTCTAATAGCTATTCTAGTTGCGATTTTCATTAGAAAGAGAATTAAAATTAAGGAAAAAAGCAAATTAACAGAAGGAGAAAAGGACTACTTCAACTTAAAAGAAAAGGATAATAAAACAATACCAATTTATCCAAAAGAACCTATTATTGTTAATCCAGAACATAAACAACTTGAAGCAATTGAAGTGGATAATACTCAAGCAGATTTAGAAAAGATTAAAATTGAATTACAAAAAATAAACAAAAAATTTGATTTATAAAATAGGAAATATTCAATGAATCCTCTCAAGTTTCGTTTTTAAAGAACTAATAATTTAAGTTAAACACCTAATATGTTAATTAGGTGATTCTTTTTGAAATTGTTTGAAACACCAATAAAACATAAGACTTTAGTTAAAGCAGACAGAAAAAAAGTTTTTGATGCATTAACCACAGAAAAGGGATTAGATGGTTGGTTTACAAATGGATCAAAAATCGACTTGAAAGCTAGCGGATTTATAAAATTTAAATGGGTTGATTGGGGGCCAGATAAAGTTACTACTGAGGCAATTGCTCCAATCATTGAAGTAAAAGTACCAGAACGATTGGTGTTCAAATGGTGGGATGATCATTACACCACTGTAGAATTTACTTTTGAGGAAGTGCCAGAAGGAACATTAGTTTCTGTAAATGAACATGGCTACCAAGATACAGTTGAAGGACATAGACGCTGTTTAGAATGTGCAGTGGGTTGGGGTGAAGCACTTACTTTGTTAAAATTCTATGTAGAACATGGACTTAGATATTAATAAAAATCACTTTTTCCTTGGTGTTACGATAATGAAAAATCAAAGTAAAACCTATTCGGTATTGATTATAGACAATTTTCATTTCGAACCAGAAGAGGATTATACTATAGATGGTTTTCCAACTTTGGAATTAGCAATTGAATATGCAAGACGAATTGTACGAGCATCAATTGAGCATCATAGAAAACCAAATCAAACTAAGGAGGAGCTCAAGACTTTATGGCACCTTTTTGGAGAAAATGCTATCGTTTTAGGTGATGATTTTAAAGGGAGCCTTGAGTTGGACTTCTATATAGATAATCCTGCAACTCCCGAAGAGGTTGATTGGAAGGCAATAGCTAAAAAAGCTGGTTTAGAATAGCTACATAATAAAATTTATAGAAAAAACAATTTCTCCGAAAAGATTAAAAAGGAAAAAAGAAGAAAAAAATTACTGTGCCCTGGTAGTGTAGTACGGCCTATCATCTTCGGCTGTCAAAAGCAGAACGATGAAACCACTCGGTTCTGATTGCAGATCCCGATGGACTCGGGTTCAAATCCCGACCGGGGCGCCATTTTTACCTTCTAACAGTTTAATTTACTGTCTTAACCACAAATTATGTTTGTACTATGCAATCATCGAGTTGAAGTACTCTCTTGTTTAGTAAGACTCATACTTGTGATTTGATGCATCTCAGCACCTTTAGCTGCAGGAAGTTTTTCTTTTCTACTTGCTGATGGTGAGATTTGCTTTTCTAAAATTATTTGCTCATCCTTTATTTACAACCACTTATTATAGTAGCTGTTTATTGCTAAATTGACCATTAATAACAAATGTATCCTTAGTGATTTTCCACCAAATGTCATAGATTCGACTATTCTTTTCAATTCTTTTGATTGGTAAATATAGTTGTATAATTTATAAGCTGAATGTTGTCTTTCCTCTATTTCTTTTGTAATCCTTGTAAAATCTATTAATCCATTCTCATAGTCATATCGCCCTTTTGTTTTGTAAACACTTTTCCTACATATGCATGCTGCCATTTGATCAAAATATTTGACTAATGGAAGTAATGTATTATTACCTTTCGTTCCATTATGATGGTTTAAACATGCCTCTCTGATCTCCTTATCTTCAATTGTTATTTCTTTGAATATTTTACTTGGATGCTTTTCTGTTTTCACAAAATCATGAAGCATCAATGCTATCAAGAGCCTTTGTAATTCCTTGGGACAATTTGGTCCTAAACCTTTCCTAATCTTGAATTTCTTATTTTTTGGTATAGAAGAGGTTTTCTGATATTCCTTTACACTATAAAATAGCCACTTTACTTTTCCAAATCCTTCATTCACTCGTTTACCAATATAATCTCTTTTAAGATAGTTGCTGATATATTTTTTTGCTCTTAAATCATTATGATCTACAACAGTAACTCGAATAAATCCTCTGTAGGATTTTTCTTGATTTGGGCTTTTTCTTATTCCTTTCACCAATTTCCCAATATAACTTACAAATGGTTTTTCATTTGTTTTCAAATCTCTTAATACTCTTATCCAAATTTTTCCTTTTTTAATTAATGTAGTTGATGTAACTAGAGGTGAAAGTAATTTCCCTTCGAGAGTATATAATTTCAACTTTACCATGTTTTCATTACCTTCTCCATATCTTTCCATAGGTTTCTTTCTTGTTCTTCTTCGATTACCTTTCCTTCATTTATCGTTCTTGTTCTCATTACTTCTTGCAAAATTACTTCCTCTAATTCTAATTTACCTGAACCATTATTTGCTGCTGCTCCCCATCTTAATTCCGGCATATAGAGAATCCCTTTCAATAGAAATCCTAACTCGTCCACCGTTAATTCCTTTAAAATTTCTATTTCAAACGTGAATTGCCCTGCAATATATCGTTCTCTAAAATCCTGGATGCTTCTTTTTGTTCCTTGTACTAGAGCATTTCTATTATCTGTGGCAATGTGTATTTTCTGTGCATCTTTAAATTCACCTTTAATGTTATCTGAAACAATTACTACAGGATCAAATCGAAGCACTGATTGTTTTTTCATTGAACCCATTAATTTATGTCTTATACATTCTTTATCTGGATAACAAGATCCTATAGGATGGTATCCTTCTGGTAGAAATTTTTCTCCACTTTGTGATTCTACCTTATCTGATGAATGACAGACTTCAATTCCTTGAAGTTTTGCTACCTCCATCATGGCATGATTTAACAGCCCTCTTAATCCTTTCACTAAGTATCTTTTTCCTTGTTTACCATACCCTTGCCCATTATGAACTAATAGGAGGTTCTTTGTATTGCCACCACCCATCTGTCCATTTTCTGGTTTTGCTATTGCTGTTTTAGCTGTTATTCTTATTCGTTTAAATGTCCTTGAGTTCTGCATTTTGTTTACTAAATTACTCTTTCCTTACGG
>JAEORM010000236.1 GCA_016840905.1 Candidatus Gerdarchaeota archaeon
AAAATTAAGGTTGTTTTACTTGCTTGCGAATATAATGAATTGCAGTTGATAATTTCTTTTTTAGACGGGGATCATCAAGTGTACGCAAGTTTCGAGTACCAAGAACCTTTTTACAAGCTATTTCTACGATTGCATGACCGTATATTTCAGGATCTTTAGGAACAATACGTTTAGATTCAAGAAATTTACACAAACGCTGACTAAATGCAAGAATATCTTTCTTAGCGATTGGTTCTGCAGGGGAGACATTTAAGGAGGCTATTAGGCGACCTATTTGAAAACGAATCACATCGAAACTTTCTTTATTACCTCGTTTCTTATAAAAGGTTTCAAAGGCACCATTTTGAATAGCTTGAAATTTTGCTACAGCTATCTCATTTTTATCGATATTCACACCTAATTCATTGTTTATCTCAAATACAGTTGCCCATGGAATTGTACGACAACTAATACGTAAGAAAGCTTCAATATATCCAAGAATACGAATAACAACTGTCTCATCAGCTACAACTTTTGATCTGTCGGTTTTGTGAAGCTCTAGAATAACCTGATCAACCATAGATTCTGGAAACCATTGAGTCAATAAGGCTGAAAAATGTAGATTTCTTTTTATGGTTTTTGAATCCAGGTCATTTTCTTTAGTTGAGATGCATTCATGTAAAAATTTTAATTTTCGATATTCTTTACTAGATCCAGAACCCATTTTACTACCAAGTTTCCAACGATGTGGTTTATGTAAAGTAGTGTCATATACAGGCTCTTCAAAATTAATAGAATCAGTTTCAGGTTCATAAAATTCTTGTTCATTCGCAGAAGGAACGTTTTTTTCATATCCAGCTCCGTCTACTAGCACGGATACTACTAAATTTGATTTTTCACGTTTGCTGTTAGAACCCATCTGAAGTAAGTCACTCCAGTTACTTGGTTTCTATAGGGCACCCTCATATATAAGACTTTGGAGAGGTAAGTGAAAGTAATGCATTTTTTACTGACAGCTTACGTTCTCACACGTTTTTAGAGTGTGTTGTTTAGTTGGCGCAGTCATCAAATCCCCCAATTCTCTAAATACGACCAAATTGGCTTTATCCTGCCGTACAAAGCACTTAAAAATTATTTCGAATATTTATGATATCATGGTCAACTATAGCTGAAATATATTTTTACATGATTTTATGAAAATAAAGGATAAAAAAGCTTTCTTTTAGCTTAAAATAAAATCAGTTTGGACGTTAAAATTACCCTATTTTTTGTGACAATTGCTCGAAAATCCCAACCCTAATAGAAAAAAAAATTATTTAGTTGCCTTAAGTTTTTGATTCATCAAACGAATTTGATTATGTAAGGTAGTAAGTTCAGCAAGTTCATGTGTAATTGAAGTATTTTTTGGAATATCATTCATACTTCCTATAAGTGTAATTTCAGGAGATGAATCATCTTTAGGCCCTTCATCTTGTAATACAGCCTGATTCTTATTGTATAAATCCAAAAGCTTGCGTTCAAATTTAATTTGAAACTCATCTTTTGATTCATGGGCTTTTATGGGGAGTGGAATGGTTTCAACCTGTTTTTTATGAGTTGAAAACAATTTATAGATGGTACCAAGAATAATAATCCCATTAAAGTATAATAAACAGATTTCAATAGGATAGTTCAGGTAGTACATCTCTAAGAGGCCAACAGTTGCTAATAACAATACTTTATTTTTCATTAGTACCAAGAGAGTCACCTTTTTGAATATAATCATTATTTAATTCTTCATTTTGTTTTTTACCACGATTAAAGTATAAAAACAACGGAATAAGGATCATAGAAAACCGAAGTAGCTCTAAATCAGCTAATTGCAAATTCAGGAAATTTAGGTCAATATCAGGAGATTCCTCATCTGGGCCAGAAGGACCTATATCTGGAGTTACTGTTACTGGAGTGGCTTCTACCTTTACTTCAAACTCAATAACAGTATTTGCTAAATCTGATGTTGGACGAAAGCTAAATTCTAAAACTAAGCTATCTCCACTAGTTAAGTTAGCATAAATAGTACTTTTCATGGAATTTGGCTCAGAAGAAGCACCCTTAAATTCAGAAAGACCATTTGATACTTTGAAGCTTGTAGAACTTAGAGGATAATCGGAAGGAGTCACTTCTATGTCAAGACGGAGGTAAATATCTTCCACAATGTCAGTAAATAAATTTGAAACTAATTTTCGTTGATTTAAGGTGGATAAAGACGCAATATACCAAGATCCAAATGATTTCTCCATTGGAAGAGCAGTTTTTACTGATTCTGAGTCAATTATTGGAGCTTTTATCACTTCAAATGTTGCACTTTTCACTTGAAAAGTTCCTAATTCTCCAAAAAGGGAAGAAGAAACTATATCAATGGTTAATACAAGGGTATTTGACAAGATAGAAATTGTTGTGTTTGGATTAATTTGGAAAGATAAACGAGTGCCACCATAAAAACTGTTTGAAGACGCATAGTTTGAACTAGAATCCTTAAATTCTACAGTAGTATTAATATTATTAATATTGGCATTAACTACTACATCTTTAACTGTATTTTCAGAAGATTGCACATCTATGTGGATTAAATAGATATCCTGCTTTTGGGTGATAGAAAAATTTCGGGTAAACTCAATTCTGGAGTTTGGCTCGAGGTCAATTGAGGATTCTATAGCAAGGTCTATGCTATCTATAGATGACCCTGGATCCATCCCATACACTTCCCTAATTCCGATAGTACCCGGAGGGAAATAGAGGGTCAAAAATATTATTCCTATGATTGAGATTATACGTGTGGAAAGTTGCAACTTCATTCAACTGTTCAACTTCATACAGTATTTAAAACTCTAAAATTGGAAAAAGTTCTCCCGGGCCCAATTTAATAATTTTCTTCTTCTTCCTCAACCCAATACATACAAACGCCACATTTTGTACAAGCCCAACGAATCCAAATTGGACAACCATTACATTCTTGGTTATCACCATAATTTTTATGAACCTTTTCAGGTATTAGTCCTCTACGTACCTTCTTTGCTTCATTACTTAAAAAATAGGCGTCTTCATTTTGAATATCTACACTAGAAGAAAAATAGGGCTTTTTTACGATAGCCATATGGTTCGCTACTCCTAAAAGAAATCTTATA
>JAEORM010000237.1 GCA_016840905.1 Candidatus Gerdarchaeota archaeon
TCATTTAAAGTTTTTTTATCATTTTCTAATGTTTTAAACCTTGATTCAAGGGTTAATGTTAGATTTTTTACTCGTTGTTCTCCTGTTTTGAGTAAATTTTCTAATTGGCTATTTATTTCACTGGAATTTTTGTCTATCGATTTCAAATGTAAATCCAATTCTGACATTGTAATATTCACCATAAAAAATTGTATTAAAAAAATATGTGTAGCAAAAAAATGTATTAAAAAAAATATGTGTTGCTAATATATCAATTTTTCTATTTATTAATAAATTCTGTTACCTAATTTATCCATAAACTATTTAAGATCATTTCTTAAAAATTTAATTGAATAAAGAGCATTTGATTATGTGTGGTTTTTATCTTTTACTTAGATATTAATCATTAAAGTAGCTCTTAAGAGTCTAATAAAGTTATTTTTAATAATAATATAATTTTTGACTTTTAATTATTTTTTGGTGTTTTTAGCTTGAGCCAACCCTCAGAATATGATGCAAATAGTATTCAAGTACTTGAAGGTCTTTCAGCTGTCCGTAAACGTCCCGCGATGTATATTGGATCAGTTGGAAGGACTGGTTTGCATCATTTAGTTTATGAAATTGTAGATAATGCTGTCGATGAAGCATTAGCAGGTTTTTGTACAGAAGTAAGAATTGAAATTCTTAAAGAAGATATAATAAAGGTTACTGACAACGGAAGAGGTATTCCTGTTGCTATGCATCCGAAATATAAAGTTCCAACATTAGAGGTTATTACAACCAAGTTGCATTCAGGTGGTAAATTTGATAATAATAGTTATAAAGTATCAGGAGGATTGCATGGCGTTGGTTTATCAGTAGTTAACGGATTATCAGAATGGGTAGAGTTTGAAATCCGGAGAAAAGGGAAAATTCATAAACAAAGATATGAAAGAGGTGAGAAAGCATCAGAAATTGAGGTTATAGGAGAAATAAGTCCTGATGATCCTTTTAAAACAGGTACGACAATAACTTTTAAACCAGATGCTCAAATTTTTGTTGAAACTACCACTTTTGATTTTGACACTTTGCGAAATCGACTTAAAGAAACTGCTTATTTAACAAAAGGAATCAGAATTGAAATATTTGATTATAGAAATGATGAAGTGAAATCTGAAGTTTTTCACTACGAAGGTGGTATAAAAGCTTGGGTACACGAAATTAATGAAGCATCTGGAAAAGAATTACTTACACCCGAACCTGTCTTTATCGAAGGTGAAAAAGATAATGTTATGGTTGAGGTTGCTATAGGATATAATGATGGTTATAATAGACAAAA
The DNA here is from genome assembly GCA_016840905.1 of Candidatus Gerdarchaeota archaeon. The sequence continues at coordinate 1,298 of JAEORM010000237.1, forward strand.
TATGTTTAGCTTTGCGAATAACATAAATACAAGAGAGGGTGGTACACATCTAACAGGTTTTAGACAAGCCCTAACATCTTCTATCAAAGCTTATCAAAAAAGATTAGAAGAATCAAAATCTAGGTCAATTAAAAAAGGTTCCAATAAAAAACCTAAAGAGGAGGTACAAATAGAAGGAGATGATGTACGAGAGGGTCTTGTTGCGGTTGTATCTGTTAAATTAAGAGAACCACAATTTGAAGGCCAAACAAAAATGAAACTTGGCAATAATGATGTCAGGGGAATTGTACATTCAATAACCTATGATGGTTTAAATGAATATTTCGAGCATAATCCCAAATCAGCTGAATTGGTTATCAATAAAGCAATGTTTGCCGCGGAAATTAGGGTTAAAACTAAAAAGGTCCGTGACCAAGCGAGAAAAAAAGGAATTCGGCCAGAAAACTTTGTTCCATGTCGTTCCAATGATCCCAAAGAAACTGAAATTTTTATAGTAGAAGGTAGAAGTGCAGGAGGCTCTGCTAAATCTGGTAGGAATCCAAAAACTCAAGCTGTACTTATGTTAAGAGGAAAAGTCATAAACGTTGAAAAAAATACCCTTATTAAAGTTTTAGATAACAGAGAAATTCAATCTATGATTTCAGCCTTAGGAACTGATATTGACGATAATTTTGACATTTCCAAGTTAAAATATCACAAAGTGATAATTATGACAGATGCAGACATTGATGGTGCTCATATTAGAACCTTACTTTTAACCTTCTTTTATCGTCATATGACTCCTTTAGTAGAAAACGGAAACCTCTATATTGCCCAACCTCCTTTGTACTCTATTAGTAAAAAAGGGAAGAAAGTTTACTTTTATACTGATGATGAATTACTGAAATATCGAGAGCAACACCCTGAAGAAAAGGGTCACCTACAAAGATACAAAGGATTAGGTGAAATGAATGCCCAAGAGTTATCTGAAACCACTATGGAGATTAGCAACAGATTACTGTGGCAAGTAACTGTTGATCAACTTGTTGAAGCAGGGAAATTAATGTCCATACTAATGGGCGATAATGTTGAAGCTAGAAGACAGTATATTATGGACCATGCCAAAGACAAAACAATAGAAATCGATATATAATCAATTCTTACTTTTTATGAGGGATTTTATTGGATATAGAATCTAAAATAGATTTAATTAAGAAAAACACAGTTGAGGTAGTGACAGAAGAGGAATTGAAACTTATATTAGAAACAAAATCTCGACCAATAACGTATTGTGGATATGAACCAAGTGGTCCTCTTCATCTCGGTCACCTAATTACTATAACTAAATTAATTGATCTAGAAAAAGCAGGTTGTAAAGTAAAGGTTCTATTAGCTGATTTACATGCCCTTTTGAACCTAAAAGGTGATGAGAAATTTATTGAAGAACAAGTAAAAATTTGGAAAAAAACAATGACCTTACTAGGTTTAAAAAACGCTGAATATATTACTGGATCTTCATATCAAATGGAAGGTGATTATTGGAAGGATATAATGCAAATTGCAACTAAAACAACATTAAAACGTGGATTACGTTCAATGCAGGAAGTTGCCCGTGATTTGGAAAATGCTCATATTTCTCAAATCATGTATCCTTTAATGCA
>JAEORM010000238.1 GCA_016840905.1 Candidatus Gerdarchaeota archaeon
TAGATTTGATGCATCCATAATAAACTTCTATAAACATTGACAATTCTATCTTTAAGCTCTTGAGCTGCTTTTGCTTCATTGAGTTTCTCTAAACCTTTGAGGACTTTTCTACAGTAATCACATTCTTCGCCATTTATAACTCGTTTTTCATCAATTTCTAAAATGACTTCTGATTCGTAATAGTCCTTTAAGCCTGGAGCAATTCCAATGATATCGTAATCTCGAGGATCAACAAATGTTTCTGTGTACCAGCTAATACGTAATTCCTTTTTATGAACAAATAGCTTTAATGTTGCAATAGCAATTTCCATGAGAGCTAAATCACCAACAACTACAACCGTTTTACCAGTCATAACTGGTTTCATAACATATTCTAAATTATTACCGAATGTTTTAAGCATTAAAGTGATGCTTGCTCTAGCTTCAGGTCTTGGTGTGCCAGCAACAGCTGTTGCTGTACTTGTTGTTGATGCTTGAGAGGTTGTTTCAGCAGTTGATCTTGCGGCAACTTCTTCTCTACTTGTTCTAGCAATAGTTGATGCACGATGTTGACGTAATGCTAGGTTTTTATCAAGTAGAAGTGTAATAACGTGATCATCATGTAGATAAGAGACTTGCCATAACCCACCGACTTGTGTCTTCAAATCATCTACATAAATTGGTATTACAATATCTTTATCACAGCCTTTACAAGTAAGAGATACTTCTTTTAATGGTACTCTGGCAGACAATTTTAACACTCCGACTAATATTTATTACAAATATACTTTTAGATATTCTTGTTTAGTACTAAATTTTTTTTCCTTTAAAGATTTCTGGAAAAATCATCCGCGGTTAAACGAATAATTAAATTATTACTATCCTTAAAAGGAATTCTATATCTAATACTTCCTATTATCCATGTAATATTATTCAAGCATAACTTAATAAAAGGTTTTTTTATACGGCAATCAAATATAGATAGCTATCAAAATGAATGTGATCCCAAAATAAAACGAAACCACCATTATTAATGGGAGTAATCGTTTACTTTTTACAACTAGTCTTGGAAGATCTTTAAATTTATAAGGGAATTTTCGTACTTCTTGTAAAGTTAAAAATGGTAAAGCTGTTAACACTCTACCAACAAAACCAACTGCTAAAGCTATTGTAATTGCATGATATTGAGAATAGGCTAAAGTAATGCCAAATAACGAGATATTACCCATAAGAAAATCTACTAGATAACCACCAAATAAGGATCCAAGAAATAATAAAATACCATAGAACATATTATAGAATCCAATATACATACTTCGCTCTTTTTCTGGGGTAACATCAATTAAATAAGCTTCTAAAACAGCTGAATTCAACCCCAAAGGTATACAGATTACTGCATGAAGTAAGATTATATGCCAAACTTGTGTAGCAAACATATAGCTCAAAGGCATAGCTGCTAGAATCAATCGATTCATAACCATTTGTGGTCTTCTACCAATTAAATCTGATACTCGTCCAGCATAACGAATAGTTGTCAATGTTGCAGTACTCATTACTACAGAAAAGATAGCTATTTGTAAGAAATCAGCTCCTATATCTTCTCTTTGTCTTATTGGAAATAAAGGCCAACACATAGACATAAAAAATGATTGAACACCAAAAATGATAGTAAATTTCATGAAATTCTTATTTCGTAGCATAACTAGAATTCTATTGGAGGTTACAGTAGGTTCAGTTACAACATGTTTTGTTCGTTTCCTAGTTCTTTTCTTGACAATTCTTTCAGATGAAATACAAACTGCTTCGCTATCCAAATTTGATATTTGTTGAGGATCCTTATCACTAGCTAAAATTGTTTCCATAACACAAGGTTCTGTTATGATTTTTTGATCATTTTTTAATTCCTTTAATTCCTTTTCATGTATTAAATCATTTAATTTTTGAGCTCGTTCTTTAGCTCGTTTCTCTTTAAAAGTAATTATAACAGCAGCAGATGCAAACCCTGCGATTAAACCAATTAAAATTGGAAAGAAATAGTTTCGTGGAAAAACCCATGAACCTAATGAAAAATAACCTGCAATATAATTAAACAATACTCCACCAAGAATTGTTGATAAAATATAAGGAAGTTGAGATATCCACATAAGATGAGAAAGTAATTTACCTCGCACCCTACCAGGAGTGATTTCTCCTAACAAAGCCATCCAGGCAGGGGTACCTAATGAAACTGCTAATGAGATAATACCAGCTATAACGATGATCATAGTAACCTTATTGACAAATAGAAGTAAAACCCAAACACTGGAATATAGGATATTTGAAATTGCGATAAAAATTGATCTTCGTTGAACCTTATCTGATATGAAACCAAATAAAGGTTGAACAAAATTACCTAAGAGATTTGTTACAGCACGCAACCAACCCATTTCTCCACCTGTAGCACCCATATCAACAGCAATGGTTGTTAGAAATGGATCTACCATTCCATAACTGAAAGTGGCTAAAGCTGATCTACCATAGACTTGTTCTCGACCAGGTATTTTTATTAATTCATCATCAGATAAATCGACTTCCTCAGGTAATTTCTTACCATCCTCAGTTGGTAAAGGAGGGATTATTACTGGTGCAATAGTTTGTTTTTCTATTGCTGGAGGGTCATTATCTGGCAAAAATCAAACACCTAATAAGAAATTGTGCTCAATAACACGTTTTTAATTTCAAAAAGAATTTTGTGCTAAAAACTTTCTGACTGATTTGAACAGCTAACACTGAGTTTTCGGTAACAACAGTTAGGTTGTAAAGTGATGAAGATTTATGAAAACAAAATGATAATTGTTTATTTATGTGAGTAACAAAGGAAGCTAAGGAATTAAAAAAAATTAATGATTTTGATGAATTGCTTAGAATCAACAGAGATTATATTATTAAAGAAATAAACATTTACCTAAAAAAAGAAAAAAAGAAGAGAAAGATCTCTTCAATTCTTTGTTTATTCTAAAAATCTGGCAACTAATACGAGGATACCACCAAGGATGACGATGTAACCGCCAATACCAAAGATGAGTACACCAAGTATAATTATTATAATTGCCCAGATGATTTTATCGAAATCAAAGAATTTCAAAAAGGTCTTGAGACCAATCAAAACAGCTAAACCAGCTGCTGCAAGGGCAACTATAGGAGCAACAATAGTTCCAAGGAAAATTCCTAAGAAGCCTGCTCCGCCTAAATACCAACCTTGGAAAAAGGCCATGCCTAGTAGGTTGAGTATTCCAAAAACTACGCCAACTAATCCTCCAACTAATGTTGCGAGGAAACCGATCTTTTCCAATTTGACCATAGTTGTAATAACTTCCTTATTGTTAGTAATTGATGGAAATATAATCCACAATGAGTGGATTGAAGTAAAAAGTATAAAGATAAATAAAAGTATTATGCACTTTAACCGTAAAAGCGTAAAACAATAAAGAGATGGTGACTCCATTTGATAAAGGAATGTAAAAGTAATAAAGAGAGAAAATAAAGCAAGAAATAATAATACCACTCAAAGACATATCAACCAAAAAGATTTTAAAATAAAATATGACGCAAATATAACATAACGCCGCCGCGTTAGCTCAGCGGTAGAGCTCTCGGCTGTTAACCGGGTGGCCGCAGGTTCAAATCCTGCACGCGGCGCCATTTTGACTTTTCTACTCTTTTTTAATAATCCTCATCTATTTCATGTAGTATCTCGAGTGCTTCTTTTATTTTGTTATTTATATAGAACCTCAAGTCTCCATAATCCTCTTCGCTCATTATTTTTGATACATCGATATACGCTTCTGTTAATTTTCTATGGGCTAATTCCATTAATTCCTCTTGTTCCTCCTCATCTTCTATTACTTTAAAATTTGGTCCCACAAATAACGAGCCATTTCCCACTGCTTTTACAAAAAAGAAATTAAAGAACTCGGCCATCTTCTTTTTTCCTCTTGCTTTTTATTCTTTTTTTCTTTAAATTTCTTTCTTATTTCTCTCTCACTGAATATTCATACAAGGCGATATTCTTATAATAAATCTCCTTTCCATTTATTTTATATTAATTTGTAAAGTATTAAATTTTAGAGATTATAACTTATGACAACCTCCACTACCCAAACTGAAACTATCAGAAAGTATACCTCTCGTGAGGAAGAAATTCTTGAAACCTTAAGACTCGTCGAAGGTTCTAATCTCTGGTCTATCACCTATCGTCGAATGAAAAGAGACAAACTTGGTATGTTTGGTTTTGCTGTTGTTATTGCTCTTTGTTTAATAGCCATTATTGCTTTTATTCTTTTACAATACGATAAATGGTTTGGTTTAGCCAATCCCACTAATGATCCTTGGGATTTACATAACTATTACATTGAAATTTGGATTCCTGGCACACAGAAATATATCCGACTTATTGCTCATCCAAGACATATTATTGCTGGTGATGAAACCTTACCTCCTAGTTGGCAGTATCCTTTTGGTACCGATTCAATGGGTCATGATATCTTTTCCAGAATGATTTTTGGCACCCCCCTCTCTCTTGCTTTAGGCATTTCAGGCCAATTTTTCACTACCGTAATTGGTATGATTGTCGGGGCGATTTCTGGTTATTATGGTGGATTATTTGATGACATCATTCAACGTATCAATGAAGTAATCATTGGCTTGCCTGATTTCATTCTCTTTATTTTTGCTGTTGCTCTCTTCCGTGAAGTTTCACAAACTATTGAAGGAGGGTATTATATTGTTGTACTTACCATTCTGTCCCTGATTAGTTGGGGAGGAACAAGCCTGATCGTTCGGAGTACGGTCTTAAGTCTGAAGGCTCGCGAGTTTATAGAAGCTGAGCATGCTCTTGGGGCAAGTCCTCGACGTATTATTTTTAAACATATTATACCAAATGCTCTCTCACCAATCATAATTATTACTACTTTAGGTATAGCTGGCACCATTATGAGCATTACTGGTTTAGCTTTCTTTGGGTTTGGTGATCCAACAGCTGTCTCTTGGGGTGATGATCTAGCGACCTATAGAGACCAATTGCTGACTTACTGGTGGATGCCTACCTGGCCTGCTATGATGATCTTTATCACTATGCTGGGTTTCAACCTGATGGGCGATGCTTTACGTGATGCGTTAGATCCTAAATTAAAACGTTAATTCTTAATTTAAAAAAGAAGTGAAGCATTTTGCTTCTTTTATTTACTCTTTTGAAAATTTGACTGCTTGGGCATTATTTTTAAGTGTAATAAAATCATTTCTAGAAATTGGTACAATATCTATACTATTGATTCTGCTGCAAAATTCTATATCATCAGCTAAATTCAATTCAGTTAATTTTTTAGCATGAAAAGTTTGAGATAAAAGATCATGAAGTGTATTTGATTTTAATAATTCTTTAAGATAAGCAATTTCTTCAGAAATTTCTTTCGATAATTCGATCCCAGATTTCCTTAATTCATCTGCGATAATTAGACCACCTATTTGATCCTCAGTAATGGTATTTTGTTTTATGTTGCCTTCTGAAAAAGCAGGTATAATAACAGTGGTTAAATTTTTCTCTTCTGTTTTGGCAATCTCAATTATTTTTTGAGCAACTGCATGAGCATTAACTATTGAGCCGATAATAAGATACTTTGCCCCTATAGATTCTACAACTCTTTGTGCCCCTGTGGAAGAAGTAAAACTTGCTGTAAAATTATCAAAATCTGTTTTTTTACTCATCTCTATAGGGCTATTACCAAAATCAAAACCCTCTAATGGCAAACATCCTCGCTCGCCCATTAGGAGAGTATCAAATTCTTTTTTTATTTCCCTTGTATCTTCTACTTCTTTAGCAATAAAAAAAGTAGTCAATCCTTGTTGCATGGCAGTAGGTACCGTTGTACTTGCACGTAAAACATCAACAATTATTGCTACGCTGTTACCAGTTTTTGAAGCTAATCTCGAACCTTCAGCGTTTCCCAAAAGAATTACTTTTATTGCCATTTTAACCGGACATCCCATATTTTTTTCTCTTTTTAAGAAATAGTACCTATATTAGTATGATAAATTATCAATCCAGAAATAGAAAAAATGAAAAAGGTTAATAAATTAGTGACTCAAAGAAAACAAAACATATGAGCTTGTAGTCGAACAATCTGACTTTTTTTGAGTCGGACCATATCTTAAATGAAAATCAATAAACTTGATAGAATACTTAGCGAAGCAATTTGACTGTTACTAGGAGGATTAGTTTTGACCTCAATAGATGAAATTAAGCAGCTACTTTTGAATAAAAAGGAAGAAGATATTTTAAAGCTGATGAAAAGAGAAAAGAAAAATATTCGTGATATTTTACTTGGAATTGCAGAAAATGATTCTGATTGGAAATTTAGAAGAGATGCAATTAAAATATTAGGAAAAGCAAAAATCAAAGAAAGTATTGATCTTTTGCAAAAAATTCTGTTAAAAGACCATTTGACAGTTTTAAGGAAATTTGCAGCAAAAGCAATTGGTTCTATTGATGATCCTGCAGGGATTCCACCATTATTAGATGCATTAAAAACATCCAAAGATCCTGCTGTGATTGTTGAGATAAGCAATGCTTTAGGTTGCTTAAAAGCAACTGAAGCAATCGAACCATTAATTGCCTTACTCGAGACAAGTAAGGATGGGGAAATTAGAGAAAATGCTGCAGAAGCATTAGGATTGATTGGTGATAAACAAGCAGTTGATAGTTTATTAAATATCCTCAAAAATGACAAAGAAGATTGGGTAAGAGGACAAGCTGCAGAAGCACTAGGATTGATTGGTGATAAAAAAGCTGTCCCTGAATTAATTAACACTTTAAATAAGGACTCTGGTTTAGGGGTCGCAGTTAAAACGGCAACCGCCTTAGGTCGATTAAAGGATTTAGAAGCTGTTGATTCATTAATTAATTTCATCCAGAAAGGACAAAACGTAGAAAATAGACGAGCAGCTACCTATGCTTTGGGTGAAATTGGAGATAAGAAAGCAGCAGATATCTTCTTAGAGCTTTTGCAATCAGATGAGGATGAAACTGTTAGATATTGGTCTTGTTTATCCTTGGGTTTTATGAAATATTCTAAAGCTTCAAGTACGATGTTGGAAATTTTGAAAAATGACTCTAGTGCGAGAGTACGGAAAACTGCCACACTATCAATACGTCAATTACCTCCGAAAACAAAGAAAGCTATAAAAGAACTCCTTGAAATAAAAGAAAATGAAGCCGATGAAGAGGTAAAAGAAAAAATAGAGGAAATTATTCAAAAAATAGCTGAAGATCAAGGATACTCCAACGAACTTGAGCTAATCGAAAAAATGGAACTAAAATAATCAAATTATGAGCTTTGCTCATAATTTTTTATTATTAAAATAAATACAGATTCTTAGTAATAGATAAAAACTAATTTTTAGTATTAAACGAATTATGACTGTTCAAGAATTATTTATTACTTCTGTAGGAATTGATGTGGGAACTTCAACTTCCCATATGGTTTTTTCAAAACTACATTTGGTTAAACAAATGAGCCGATCTTCAAAGAAATTCGAGATTATTAATCGAGAAATATTATACCGAGGTAATATTTACTTAACACCTCTCATCAATCGTGAAACTATTGATTTTGATAAATTATCTCTTATCTTTCAAGAAGAATTCAAAAATGCCAATATAACAAAAGAGGATATTGATACAGGGGCAGTTATTGTTACTGGCGAAACCGCTAAGAAAAAGAATGCAGAGAAAATCGTAAGCTTATTAGCTGCAGAAGCTGGTAAATTTGTTGCAGCAACCGCTGGGCCTAATTTTGAATCAGTCATAGCAGGGATGGGTAGTGGCGCTGTTACTCGAGCTAAAGAATTGAAAAAAACGATTGTTAACATTGATACTGGTGGAGGTACATCAAATATAGCTGTAATTTCTCCTGATGGCGATATTATTGATACTGCTTGTATAAATGTTGGTGGAAGATTGCTTGTCACTAATGGTTCTGATAACATTGTCGAACGAGTTGAAGATGCTGCAAGATATGCAGCAGAGGATATAGGTATTCATTTAGAAGTAGGTAAACCTATTTCCAATGAAGATAAAGAGAAAGTTGCAAAACGTCTAGTAGAAGCATTAATTGAGGTTATAACTAAACAACCTGATGTCTCAAAAGTAGCTATGAAACTTATGATGACTCCATTACTTACCTTTGATGGGAAGGTTGATTATTATTCATTCTCTGGGGGAGTAGCTGAATATATCTATGGGAAAACAAAAGAGTACTATAATGATATTGGCATTCAAGTAGCCAATGAGATTAAAAAGCAATGCCAAAAAGCCAAATTAAAATTGATTGAACCACCTGAATTAATTCGAGCAACTGTTATTGGTGCAGGTCAATACTCTTTACAAGTAAGTGGAGCAACCACACTAGTCACTGAAGATAATGATTTCCCAATTAGAAACATTCCTGTTGTGGTACCTTATATTCCCCAAGAAAATCCAACAGAAGAGGATATAAAAAACGCAATTTCCATGGCATACAGACGAATTGATCTTTCAGAAGGTGAAGCACCTGTTGCACTTTCTTTCCACAAAACAATTGGTTTATCATATGAACGATTGAAATCATTTGCCAAAGGAATAGTGTCAGCTGTTCCCAATCTAATTAAAAATAAATTACCATTAATCTTAATCTTTAATGATGATATAGGTAATAGTGTTGGAAATGTAATGCGACGAGAAACTGAGTTAACTAGTAACATTATTTCTATAGATGAATTAGGTTTAAGAGAAGGAGATTATATTGATATAGGTGAACCAATGGCAAACAAACAAGTTGTTCCAGTAGTTGTTAAAACACTTATATTTGAAAATTAAATAAATGTAAACAAAATCTTGCATAATGATCTCAAGTATTAAAACAAAATTGTGAATGAATCTGCGGAAGATTTTCCCAAAAAACATTTTAAATGTAACATTTGTATGTATCTTGAGGTTTTTAAGCGATATTTTACATTCATAAATGGATAATAAAGAGCGCATTATCATAGTATTTTAAATTTAGATGTAAATCAAAAATAGACAAACAGATGGACAAGGTGACAAAATGAAAGAAAAAATCATTAATTTAACAGAGAAACTTTACGAAGCTGGGTTTATAATTGAAGGAATTGACGTGGAAGCATCAGATATTGTCAGGATAAAATTCAGTGGGTTGGAAGGTTTAGAAGTTGTTATCAATGATTCATATGCTAAAATTATCGAAGGAGATTGTTCAGTTAAGGCAATAACTAAACTCAAGAATTTATTGAAACATAATTATGTTTTGAAAGATGAAATTGAATCTATAGATAACGATATGTTCAATAAATTACTAAATGCTTCTTAATGAGTAAATCAAAAAGTCCAGAAAATAGAGTAAAAATAGATTAGGCTTTTATTTATTGACCAGCCATTTTTTTCACTGAACAACTGCTATCTTCACAACTATAACAGCTTGTTCCTTTATATTTCTGGGAACAATAAGAAACTTGGTTTCGATTTTTACACCAATCAATAACACAATCTAAACAAAAAACAGATTCCTTAGATTTTGCAGAAATTGTTGATTTCTCACGAGATAAAGTTTTATTTTCTTGAATTTTAATTGCCAATCTTCACCATTCCTTTAAGAATTCATCCAATTCATAATTCTTTTTTCTATACTTTTTAAGTTGCTAATATGCTGAGAATACGACAGTATTACCTTAGATGTATTAATATAGTGAATGAGTGATTTTAATCAAATTTACAATAACCATTTTCACAATGCAATCCACTAATTCCTTTGTATTTAAAGGAACAATAAACTACTTGATTTTTCAGAGAGCACCAGCTATAATTACAACCACTACAGAATCCAATACTTGAATCATCTAAAAGTAAGAGAACTTCCTCATCTTTTGACTTCTTTTTTGAATCAGTAGCCAATTTTTTCACCTAATTTTTTTATTCAATTGATTTTTTTTCTTATTGAGTATATTAATCCACGGATTTCTTTTTTTTTATTTAAACAATGTTTGAAATTTAATTATTAAAGTCACCTTATTTTAGTTTAATTTAGATACTACTTTTTGGTAAAATTTTACCCAGATTTTTCTTATAATTAACTTCTTTAGATCTTATTGGAAGATTTTCTTTTAATTGAACAACTTTCAGATATTCTTCTAAAGTATAATTCATTATCAAAAGTCCATTCAACAAATCACATACATCTTCATTTTGATATAAATCTCGATGATTCCATAGTTTATTCTTACAAATATCATAATCAGCAATATTTTCCGCTCCAGGAAGACAAACGCTTGAAGCAGAAACTACCCCATCGTTTTTGTCATTTTTGTTATAAATCGATTTGGTAAACCATTGATTTTTAGTACCTCTAATTGTTATCCAACGAATATTTCCCGGAGTGGGATTGACTTTATTTAATTCCTCAAGAAAATCGTTAGTAGGTGTTTTTTTACGAAATATCTTACCTAAGATTTTGCCAAATAACTTCACATTACCAATGCCTATCTGTTGAAATTGTTCACTTTTTGAGAAATTATTCTTACCATAAAAAATACGCAATAAAAATTGCATAATAGGAGTTTGCAATTTATCTATTATGTAACAACCATAATTAGGTGTACCTATCATAACAATTTTTTTGATTTTTAGATTTCCATAATTTGTAGTTTTTAGATGATTTTTATTCTTAAGAAATTTATAGATAAATTTCCTAAGAATTAATCCCCCCATACTAGCAGCAATAAAGTCTATTTCACCATTTTTTATTAAATTCCAATCATTGGTATTGGAATTAATAGTGGAAAATAATTCATCTGCTAATTTAGTAATATTATAATTAAAATTACATCTACCATCTTTTTTTGAGTAAAGGTCAAACAAGTAAATCTGTTTATATCCATGAGGATTCTTTGTAGGATGATATTTTAGCGAGTCAATATAATATCTATGATCACCTATTTTTGGTGGATTAGATACAGAATATCCTGGAATGATTATTAATATACGATTAAAATTATCATTTGTTGATTCTCTTTTAGTTTGGCTTGAAATTTTTTTATCGATTAATAGCTCACTACTCGTAGATAACAATGCATGTAAGTTTAGATTATTTAATGCTAATGTGTTATGATGCTTTTGTTCTGATATTTGTGTTTGAATTTCTAAATTCATTTGCCTAACCAGTAAGAGAGTTCTATACGTGACTCCTTATGTTTAGTTTAAAAACAGCTAAGTGTTAATTTTCATATTACTCGATTATTTCAATGTCATTTTTGTTTAAAATAGAAATGAAATTCTTCTTAGAAGGAGAAGCTTTTATTACAAATAAATTCTGATATTCAGTTTTATTTAGATGTTTGATAATCTTATTGACTTTTTCCTTTATTTCAGCCCGAAGATTTTTAGGAATATATGTATAGATAATTTTCTCCTTTTCATCAATTAGAGTGGTTAATTCATTACCAAGCTTAATTTTTGAATCTTCAAATTCAACTGTTATTCCATCGTTTATCCTGAATAATCTTTTTCTTGGTTTTAATTTTAAATTAACAATTAATTCTTTGTAAATCTCTATGATGGTTTCTTCGTGTAGATGATCTTCAGTGGGCAAGAAATTTTCACGATATACATTTAGCAATGACTCAATCATAGAATAAACATTAGCTATGAAACGTATCATTTCTTTTCTGAAAATTAAAAATAAAGAGCAAAATCGTCCTTCTTCTAAGGTCTTAGATTCCACTGTGAAAATATATATTAAAGCTCTAAACTCGTCATTATACGGCACGGGAATAGGACCAAAAAGACCCAGTTGATTTGTCTCACCCATTCCAACAGCTGTTATTCCATGTATTATTGTAGCTATTGCTGCTCGTTCATCAAGTGAACTTATATTAAGAGACAATACTGGCCCTGATTCCTCTCCTATTGCAAATAATATACCATCAAATATCGAATCAATGTCTTCTTTGGGTTCTGTAATGATTTTAAAAGTCATTAATTTATACTCCGAGTATTCGCCCTATCAATCAGAAAAGTCGTTAATCATTCTTTAAATTTTTGTTCTTTAATAATTTACTTTAACAAAAGTAAATCTATCTAGTATGAAAAAGGTTTATAGTAGTAATGTTGTTATGATTTTGTGTAATAGAGGAACAAAGTATGACAGGGAATGAGATACTTGATCCAGATATAGATCAAACTACAGCTAAATCGAGGGTATTGAATTCTATTTCATCATTTACCAAAAATATTAGTTACAAAATAAAGAAGCGTTCTAGTGAAACTTCTTGGGGAGATATAAGTTTAGAAATAGGAATAGTAGTATTATTAATTGCCTTAGCCCTTTTTATACGAATAGTACTTTCATATGAATATCGTGTTGATTTTGGCTTTGGTTCAAATGAAAATGTCTGGGAGAAAGGATTACCATTCATTATTAATGGTATTGAATTTAGAGGTTTTGCGGATTTTGGTTACTATTACTATTCATGGATTACTGCTTGGTTTGAAAATGGGTGGTACCCATATCAATGGATAGATGGAACAGGTGTATATAATTACTATTCATACCCCCCAATCTTTCTATACTTTCTTGTTCTTACTTGGCGTCCCGGAAGGAATATTTTTTGGATGGCTTTTCCAATGGTTTTTGCCGATGCAGCATGTGCTGGAGTTGTTTACTTAATATTGCGAGAAGCAATAAAGAAAGAAACCTCCCGTATAATTGCTGTTATAGGGGGATTTCTAATGGCTTTAGCGCCAATAAATATCATATATGATGGCATATATTGGCTTAACCCCGGTCCTGTTACACTGTTTTCATTAATAGCTTTTTACTTTGCTTTAAAGACTAAATGGTGGCAAGCTTTCTTTTGGTTAGCCTTTGCGACCATGACAAAACAAAATGCTCTCTTCTTTACTTTACCAATGTTTATGGTAATGGTAGGACAAAAAACAAGAGAAAGAGGCATTGGTGAAGCGATTATTGAAAGCATAATGAATGCAGTATTTTTTGTTATTGTTTGTGTTCTTCTCTCTGTACCTTATATTTTCATTAGTCCATATCAATATGGACGACACATGCTCTTTCCTGGTAGAGATATTGAATGGCGATTTGATCCGACTAGTCCTGCTGAAAATGATTGTGTGCCTTTTGCCACATCACTTGAGAAAATGGGTTTACATGGTTTTCCATTAGCCATAGCTTCTTGGGGGACATACAATATGTTTTGGATGATTTCCAGTGCAGTACTTATTGGATTTTTCATGCTTTGGCGTTCATATAGAAATGATATGGATGGTATTGAATTATTTGAATGGATTTCTATTTATGTTATCTTTACTCATATCTTTATGCCAAGAGGGGTCTACAAATTTTATGTAGCTTATTTTGTACCATTTATTGCTATCGCTTTAATTGGATCTATAACTCATTATACTTCAGATAAAAAATACGTTGCTCTTGGTTTACTGCCTGCTGGAGTGTTATTTTTATGGCTCAATATTTGGTTATTCATGATGAATCGTTATGTTGTTCCATTCTATCTATTTATGATAGCATTAACTATTGGTCTACTAGCATTTATCAGAGCTGA
>JAEORM010000239.1 GCA_016840905.1 Candidatus Gerdarchaeota archaeon
AGAAATGCTATGGGAGCTACTATCAAAATACCTAAAGAAAAAGGTACCATCCATGGTGAAAAACAGGAAAAGAAATTTATCACAGAACAATGGGGAAGGCATACTGCTTACCAACATAGAGGAGCCGATGTTCATTGTTTGATCAAAGCTTCTGTAGATGTCACATATAATAATTGGAAGGTTAATTCTTGTAAAGGAAAATTCATTAAAGGAAATGTTGTTCCAGATGATTGCACCTTACAGATCATCCAACCTTCAAATGATACTACTAGTAAAGACTGGGAGTATGATTTAGGTCTAACTTCGCTTATGGAAAATTTGCAATATCTAGTAAATACTCAATTTAAAACCGGTTTTTCAACCTATGGAATTACTATCGGTCCTAATCTATTATTTGAACGAGAAGATCATTGGGAACTTGGACTAGATATTCGAGCAATGACTCAAGATTACGAGGAAGTAGAAAAAGCACTAAGAGAAATGTGTGATGAGTTATTTGGTGAAAAGAAATATCAACTAGAATTTAAGGCAGGGCAAGGTATGGTAAATACTGCAAGAGATACCATGTTAATCTCAACAGTTTTAGAAGTATCTAAGGAAATGAATTTACCATCAAAAATAGTGGAAATGGGTGGAGCATCAGATGCGAGATATTTCTCTCGAGAAGGCATACCAACCTTTGATTTTGGTCCAATAGGAGGAGGCGTTCATGCGAATAATGAATGGCTCAATTTGGATTCATTTACAAGAATAACCAATTTCTATCTAGAAATTGTTAAAAGATTGCATAAGAAGGTTAGTAAAATTTAACCTTCTTTTATTCTATTTTCTATATTGAGTGTTACACAAATAGTTGAACCTTAAGCATTTCAAAATAATTCTTTAAATGAAAACTATACATAATTGATTTTTGGTAGATTTTACCCCTTAAATATAAGAAATTCCTATCTAGTGCTTTTCATTTTTGTCCATTTATCACAATCAGTAAACCTATATATGATTATCAAGTTGGTTAACTGTTATTTTATTGAGGGTGAAAAAAATTATGAAAAAAACAACTTTGTTATTTTTTAGCTTGGGTTTCATTTTAATGATGTCAATGACATCTGTAACAGCCCAAGTAGAAGTTGGAGAACTATTCAGTTGTCTTTCTCCAGACCCAATAATTGATGGAAACTTTTCCACAACTGCAAGCGAATGGATAAAAGGTAAACCAATAACAGTTACCTTGTTTGAAATTAAAGATCAAACAGATAAAATAGACATTGAAATTATGTCTGTTCAGGGAAATGATTTAATTATCTATTTTGGAATCACTCTTCCAAATACCGTCCTTGAATTTGATATTCTCTACTTAGTATTCCGTGATGTAGAGGGAAATCCTATCTGTCTACCACCACACAATATTAATGGTACATATGGCAAAGATCATGATGTTATGGCAATGTATATGCATAACAATCATTCAAGTGATATGTTTACTAATGATGCACTACAACACAAGTATACTGCTGATACAGATGTAGGCGGAGTCGACAATGGTATAGGGAAATGTCATGCAAATGGTACCCATGTTATTGTAGAAATGAAAAAGCAATTTAGCACAGGTGACACTATTGGGCATGATTTTAATCTAGTGGTAAACGGCTCTATTCAAATGTTCATTTGGTTCTTTGATGGTGATTTGGCAAAGAATTACTGCATGATCCGTGAAGCAGATAATGACTATGATTACTTGACACTACACATCCAATGTACAAAAGCAACACCAATATCATTTGGTGTAATAATTACAGGTATCTTTGTAACTGCAACAAGTGCAGTGATAATTAGAAAACGAAGAAAATAATTTCTTCTCTTCTTTCTTTTTTTTTATTACTTAGAAGCTTTACTTTTATGTGAGAAACAAAATATTACATAAAATCTATGGATTAAATACAAAATT
The DNA here is from genome assembly GCA_016840905.1 of Candidatus Gerdarchaeota archaeon. The sequence goes on from JAEORM010000239.1 coordinate 1,946, forward strand.
TATTTAAATTTAGTATCTCTTGTTAATTTTGGAGGGTGGATAAAATTAATGAATCTACTTCTATAACAGAATCAACTAAAGATGAGGAATTAGTTGGGAATTCAAATAAAACTAAACCTGATGAAACCTATGATCAATTATTTACTTACGATGACTGGCATATCGGATGCAAAATTCGAGCTACAGCACATATTTGGTCAAATGAATCTCTTCTTAGAACGAATAAAGCAGTAGGTCTTATTTCAGTTATTCTTACTGCACTTTCAGGTTCAAGTATTTTTGCTGGTATAAATTTGGACGAGGGTTTACCTACAGATATTAATTTTTTGTATATCATTGCATTAGCACTAAGCTTAGCAATTGCTACTTTGACTGCTATTCAAACCTTTCTTAAACTTCCAGAACGTGCTCAGGTGCATCATCAAACATTCGTTGAATATATTGACTTATGTAATGATATAGAATTTTATCTGAATGAATATATCGAAGTACATAGGGATATGGCAATTTTAAATGAAAATATGCTCAAAATAAATGAACGAATGAACAAAGTGGAAACAGGTAGACCAAATATAACAGAAAAAATATACTCCAAAGCAAAAAAACACATTGAAGACCTTAAAATCAGACCATATAGTCTTTTGCTTCGCCAAAGAGAATATTTAGAAAATAAAAAAATAAAAACAGTCCCTATAAAAACAGCAACCACTGAAACGACATCTACTTCAACATAGGAATAAATCAAACACTTACCTAAATCAAATTGATACTTAGAGTTTATGAAATAATTCTCCATACAAAATAGAAGAATTATTTCATAAATTTTTTCTTGTTATTAGAAGCTAATGAAAAAAAATAGAACCTGAAAGACCAGGATTTTGTGAATCAGATGAAAAGCTATTTTTTAATTTACAAAAACAAGTCTATAAAATATTATGATTTTTAAAAGGTAAAAGAAAATGGATAGAATTATCTTAGATTTGGGCTAATCAATCTTTCTAATAAAATCATCTGTAAATGAATCCTCAAATGTTAGACAAACAATCTTGTTCATTAGTTCTCATTACAAATAATTTTTTTAATAATTATATAAGACAAGTGATAAATATGTAAACAATAATGTAAGAAAACTATAATATTAGAAAAATTAAGTATTACTTCATCACAGTAGGCGGGGAT
>JAEORM010000023.1 GCA_016840905.1 Candidatus Gerdarchaeota archaeon
AAAATGGTTTATGCATATTTTGATTCTAAAAGTGCTAAAAGAGTTGTTAAAGTGGAGTTTGAACCAATAAAAGCTTGGAATGAAATCAGTAATGAATATAGTCCGTTCACTAGAATATCACATGTTGGTTGGATAAAAGCAATCGTAGAAATTACTGACGACAAGAATGCACCCTTTATTCCTTCAATTTACCAAATCAATGTAAAAAAGGTTCTAGATGGACCAAAAGTTGATGACATAACCCGAATTTTTTCTTACATAGAAGAATTTAGGATGCAAGCTAAAAAGGGAGAACAAGTTCAAGTTGAAGGAAACGTAGAAAAAGTAGTAAACGGAACCAATGTTTTACACCAAATTACCTTAAGTTACGGTTCAAGATATTATGAACAAACCTTAAAGGTAATCCAGAGTCTCTAAATCTCTGAACACTTTTTTTAACATTAATTATACTCTAAAGTATTGTATCGTAACATTTAATATATTATTTTAATGTATTATTTAACAAAACAATAGAGCGTGATATATGCAGAAAAAATGAATGTGAAAAAAATGGAGAATAATACAATTTTACAAATTAGTTTGGAGGGGGTATTAATTTTAAAACTTGAGCAAAATGAACAGGTAATATTGGATGCGCACGCAACAAATTTCCTAAATCTAAAATGAAGTTAGTATTGACTAACAAACGTTTAATAATTCAGGAAGAAAAGAAAGTTAGTGAAATTTTTCTTGAACAAATAAAGAGCAAATGGAGTATTAGATAGTCGAACATCATGTTCAAGTTTAATTTTAGACCTGAAAGATGGTGAACAAATGCAGATCACATTTGAAATACTAAGTGGTGGACAAGTAATTCCTGAAGAAAGCAAGAAAATTACGGACAATTTTTTGATGGCAATTAATAACCAAATTAAGATTTGAGAATACAATTCTACTCTTATGGTTGATTGAGTTAAATTTTAACTCCAAACCCATAAATCCCTTCTTCTAAATCAATTAAATGCAAGCCGTTGACATAAGATTTGGTAAAGAATTCTATAATGTATTTCCACAATACTTAATCTTAAGCAACCAAGTCAATGGTATGAAATAAGGAACTAAATTGGGATGTTATGTGAAAGGATGAAAAATCCTGCTTCATACCACTTTCTAGTTTGCTAATAATTTGGTATTTTAATATATTATCTAATAGTTGAGTTAGTCAGTACGAGAAAAACAGAGTCTAAAATAGGACAACAGAAACTTTATTTCTTAAAAATCAATCATCTAAAATATTCCTAATAGTCCAATATAATAAATTCCAAAATTTAACTTCAATCTAAAGGTAGAGTACTCCGACAATTCCCGTTATTCAAAGAATGAAAAAACAAAAGAAATTTCATTTACCAATAATACAAGGTTAATTAACATGTCTAAATTTTCAAAGAAAAATGGGACTATATGGTTTGATGAGCTAAGTATGCCTGAAGCTGAAAAAGCAGCCCAAGATGGAAAAGTTGTAATTATCCCGTGTGGAAGCATTGAAGAACATGGAAGTCACTTACCACTCTGTACAGATAGCATTCAAGCAGAACATATAGCATATGGAGTTGCCCAAAAAACAGGATGCTTAGTAGCACCTCCTTTAAGATATGGACTTTGTAGTTCTACAAGGAACTTTCCAGGTACAATAACAATAAGTTTTGATTCTCTTCGAAATATAATTACTGATATCCTTGAAGATTTTGTTCGTAATGGCTTCAAGAAATTAATTGTAATAACAGGTCATGCAGGAGGGAGCCACATGACTGCAATTAGGCTTGCAGCCAAAAAAGTGGTAACTAACCATATGAACAAAAAAGATAGACCTAGAATTATGGTATGCTCTGACTACGATTTTGCATTTGATCTCAGGGGTAAAGATTTTGACGAAAGAGATTCCCATGCAGGAACAATTGAAACATCACGAGTAATAGCAATACGTCCGGATTTACTAAAAGAAAAAGGAATGCCTAATTACCCGAATTTTCCGCGATTTGAGATTACACCAGATCCTGAACGGTATTTCCCAAGCGGCGTAATGGGTGATCCTACAATAGCATCTGCTGAAAAAGGTAAGAAAATAAATGATTATGTAACAGAAGAAATTGTAAAACTTGTTAAAAAAATAGAAAAATAATGGTGATTGAATTATGGTTGAGACTTTAATTTTTCTTGCATCCGGATTTGAAGAAATTGAGACAGTAACTATTGTAGATGTTCTTAGAAGAGCAGGTGTAACCGTAACAGTTGCAGGTTTATCGTCTGGTGTTACTGAGGGAGCACATGGCATAAAAATTGTTCCAGACAAAAATATCGATACAGTGAAGATAGATGATTTTGATGCTATAATTGTTCCAGGAGGTAACCCTGGTTACAAAAATCTTAGAAGTGATCCTCGAGTTATTAGCATGGTTAAAGAAGCGTTTTATTCCAACAAGATGGTGGCTGCAATTTGTGCTGCTCCTGCTGTCCTTTCAGATGCTGGAATTTTAAAAAATAAAAACTGCACGATTTATCCTGGAATGGAAAATGAACTAGAGAAAGGTGGAGGCAAACCAAAATTAGATATTGTCGTAATCGACGGAAACATTATAACAAGTAGAGGACCTGCAACAGCTTTGCCTTTTGCTATTAAATTGGTAGAACTGTTATTGGGAAAACAGACAGCGCGAGAAGTTGCCAAAAAGACGATGGCAGATATACTAAAGGGGTAATAAGCTAAGTCATTACAGATTAAAAATGCACCCTATGAACAAAAAACATCCAATAAGTGAAACAAAGGATTCGATGGTCACTTTTTAGGGGGTTCAACATGGATTGTAAGGTTTATGTTTGGTTGTTCTTCCTTCAATTCTTCAGCAAGGTGATCTGTAAGATCATGAGCTTCCTTGACACTTAATGAACCATCAACCGAAAGATGTAGCTCCGCTAAAACCTCAGTTCCATGTCTACGAGTTTTCAAATTATGAAAATCAATAAAATTAAAAGTGTGCCGACTTAGAACTTCAATTATCATCTTTTCCTCTTCTTCGCACGATTGATCCATCAGTCGATTTGAAGA
>JAEORM010000240.1 GCA_016840905.1 Candidatus Gerdarchaeota archaeon
AAAACTGTTATTTTCCATTAAATTAACGAAAAATGATTATATGCTTAATCTTCAAAAAACTTTTTAATCGAAAGTTAAATCAAAACCACAACAGCTAATTATGCCGGGATGGTGTAGCGGCAACATTCGGGACTGTGGAATTCTTGAGAAATCTCAGTCTCGGAGTGCAGTAATCCTGAGCCGAGAGTTCGATTCTCTCTCCCGGCACCATTTTTTTTCAAAGTTTGAATTAATAACCTAGACCCAATTCTATAACAATTGATTTTAATTTTTTTTAAAAAAAGAAAATAATAATTGGTTCAAATAACCAATTATATTTGATTTATATTACACCTAATTGTTTACCATGTTTAGTAATAATTTCAATAGCTTCATCAATAGTTTCATATTCAAAAGATGCTTGGCAAGTGGTTCGGAGTAATTCTCTGCCTAATTCGACTGCTGGTGCTCGTACAGGATTTGTATAAACGCTTCTTGGTCGTTCGTCGAGTAATTCTTTGAAGAATCCAAAAGTAGTAAATTCGTTTCCAACAATTATTGGTAAAATCGGTGTTTGAGATTTTCCTGTATCAAAACCAGCATCAATTAAACCTTGATGATACCGATTAGTATTTGCCCAAAGTTTTTGTCTACAAGAATCATCTTTTTCAATAATATCCAAAACAGCTAAAATTGCTGCCAAGGCTGATGGAGGTGAGCTTGCACTAAAGATTAACGCCCTAGCTTTGTGTTTGATCCATTGACAAAGTGCTTCGGAACCAGCGATATATCCACCAATGGATGCGAAGCTTTTGGAGAAAGTTCCCATAATAATATCAACTTTGTCTGTGACACCAAAATGAGCAGCGGTTCCTCTTCCATTAGGTCCAAGTACTCCTACGGCATGAGCATCATCGACATACACTCCAGCTCCATATTCTTCAGCTAATTCTGTCATAACATCAAGTTGAGCGATTGTTCCCTCCATTGAAAAGATTCCATCTGTTACAATAAGGGCTTTTTCGTTTTCTGGAATTTGTTTTAAGCAGCGTTCTAACTCTTGCATGTTATCATGTTCGTAAATTAACTTACGTTCTTTTGGTATGCCACTTAATTTAATTCCATCAATAATAGAGGCATGATTTTGTTTGTCTGAAATTACCCAATCATCTTTACATAAAAAGCTGGATAGTGCTCCAAGGTTTGCTTGCATACCAGTTGAAAAAACAACTGCTGCTTCTTTTCCAAGAAATTTAGCTAAACGATTCTCTAATTCCACATGTAAATCCATAGTTCCATTGAGCAATCTTGAACCGGTTGAGCCGACACCATATTTATCTATTGCTTTCTTTGCTGCTTCTTTGACCTTATGATTGATTGTCATTGAAAGGTAATTATTACTTCCTAACATAATTACCTCTCGGCCTTCCATGTTAACAATGGGTCCTTGTTCACTACTTAGTTCCTTGAAATAAGGATAGAATCCAAGTTGCTTAACAGAGTTAATTTCTTCCAGCAACTCCGATTTTGCCCGATCTTCATATTTCGTAAAGAAATTCATTTGAGCCACTAAAAGATGGGTTCAAAAATGCTATTAAATAAGGTTTTTCCCATATTCAGCTATTAGGTAATTACCTATCTTTAAATTAAATGAAAAAAATATTTAAAGAAATTTAATTTCTACAAATACTAAACGGTTGGCACCGTAATTCTAGGAGATAGTTATTTTGAATAAAATCATAGTAATAACAGGAGCTTCTTCAGGCATAGGGCTTTCTCATGCTGTATATTTAACCTATAAAGGATATACAGTCTTTGGTACAAGTAGACTAAACACAACGAATAATATCGAAAAACTAAAGGAGATCTATTTACGAGATCATAGAAAATATCATTTTATCAATCGTGAAAAAACTACTGTAAAACCTGGAAAGTATCTTATACCAAAGAAGATTTTAAATAATTTGGATGAAATATTGAGTAAAATCTTTTTTTTCAAAATGGATGTTACTTCAAATGAATCCGTACAATTTTCTATCAAAGAAATGGACGAAAAAGCTAAACAATTGAATAACAGAGGTATTGATGTTTTAATTAACAATGCTGGCATAAGTTACTTCAAAAGCTCAGAAGATTTATCTTTAGAAGATTGGCAAAAAACCTTTGATATCAATCTTTTTGGTCCTATTAGAGTTATAAAAGCTATTTTACCATTTATGCGAGCAAGAAAAGCTGGTCAAATTATCAATACTAGCTCTTTAGGTGCACTTGCAACAATACCTTTCCAAGCGCATTATTCAGCTTCCAAAATAGCTTCGAAAATGTTTACGGAAGGGTTGCGAGTTGAACTAAAACCGTTTAACATTAAGGTATCATCTATTTTACCATCTGATATTAATACCAATTTCAATGTTAATATGTTCGATAATTCAAACTCACAGAAAAATCATATTTCATCTATTGATTTGCAATATATGATTGATAATACACCAACAAGTAAAGATTCACCATATTATCTTTTCGCCCAAAAGGTTTGGACTGTTGTTGTTAAAAATCTAATAAAAGCACCTCCACCAATAGTGATATCGAAAAAAATAGCTAAAATAATCAAAAGCAAAAGACCAAAAGTAAATTATCAATCAGGAAGCCTATCACAAATCTTTTTGACATATCTAATACGAAGAGTTGTAACAGATGAATTTACTGATACACTTTTACCAAAATACTTTGGATTGTAAAAAAGTAGATAAATTAGTATAAATTTCCAATAAAGAGTTGAATAATTGTAATAGTTAGGTAAAAATTATAAATTGAAAAAGCATAGAAATCAAGATGTATTCAAAGAAGGATTAACTATATGACCTATATAATTACTGGTTCTGGACTTACAATAGATGATGTTGTTAAAGTTGCACGTTTTAACGAAAAGGTCGAATTGCATCCAGATGCAATAAAAAGGATGCAAGCATGCAGAGATATGCTTGAAGAGAAAATAAAAGCAAGAGAAGTAATGTACGGAATAACTACAGGAATTGGTGAATTCTCAGAAACATTCCTCAATGAAGAAGAAACCCTATTATTCCAGAAATACTTGATCTACAATCATGCTGCTGGTATTGGTAAAGCAGCTCCTATTGAGCATGTTCGAGCTGCAATGCTAGGTCGACTTAATGTTCTTGCACAGGGTTATTCTGGTAACAGAGTGATTATTGCACAAACATATGTAGAGATGTTGAATAAAGGAGTTACACCCGAAGTTATGGAAAAGGGTTCTGTTGGTGCTTGTGGTGATTTGTGTTCTATGTCCCAAATTGCTTTGCTGCTAATGGGTGAAGGACGAGCCTACTATAAAGGTAAACTAATGCCTGGTAAAGAAGCATTAGAGAAAGCAGGTATTAAGTTTCCTGGCTTAGAACCTCGAGATGGTTTAGCTGCTATTAATGGTTCCAATTTTCTTACAGCTATGAGTGCTCTTTGGCTTCATGATGCTTTGAAATTCTTGAAACAAGCTGAAATTGCTTGTGCAATGTCAATTGAAGCTTTGATGGGTAATATGAAACCTTATACTCCATTACTACACGAAATTAGAGGTTTTCCTGGAGCAATAAGGAGTTCAAAAGCACTTTCTAAACTTTTCAAAGGTGGAGATTTGTTTGAAGGCAAATTAAAAGTAAAAGTTCAAGATGCCTACTCAATGCGTTCTGCTCCTCAAGTTATTGGTGCTGCTCATGATGCACTTGCTTGGGCAAAATCACAAGTTGAAATCGAGTTAAATGGTGTTGGTGATAATCCTGTTTTCTTCACCGAAGGAAAGAAGCAATTAACTGGTGCAAACTTCCAAGGAACACCTGTTTGTTTACCAATGGATATGGCTGGTGCAGCAATAACTATGATTTGTGTTATGTCTGAACGACGTATGAATCGTCTCAACCATCCTGCTCTAAGTGTCGGTCTACCACCTTTCTTAACAAAAGGTGCAGGCTTAATGTCAGGTTTAATGTTGAGCCAATACGCAGCAGATATGCAAATTGTAGAGATGCGTATCTTATCTATGCCAGCAAGCATTCAATCCATTCCTGCCGCAGCTGACCAAGAAGATTTTGTATCAATGGGTATGAATACTGCTCTAAAGAATAATCAAATACTAGACAATGCCTATGGTGTATTGGGTATAGAATTTATGGCCGCAGCACAAGCACTCGATTTTAGAGACTTCCAGTTTGGTGATGGCGTAACAAAAGCTAGAGAAGTAATCCGCAAACATGTAGCTCATTTAGGTGAAGATAGACCCTTATTTGATGATCATAATAAGATGAAGGAATTAGTGAAATCTGGCGAAATTCTAGAAGAAGTTGAGAAATTAGTTGGAAGTCTTGAATAAGACTTCAATTTCTATTTCTGAGATGAGGAAGTATTCCTTTATCTCCTATTTTTATTTTATTTGAAAATTCGATTAAAGACAAAGTTTTCCTTCAGCAATTTTTTCCGCACGTCTGCCAACAAAAATTTCGTCATCTCGATATTTAGGATACATAAAACCCGCACGAGTAACAAATCCACCTTGATGGACAATTAGATCTTCTTGGTTGGAAATAATTTTGTGATGGAGACAAAAAGATGTTATTGCACCTGAGGCAATACCTGTTACAGCATCTTCTTTTCCATTTAGTGAAACTGCAAAATATCTTGAGCGAACATTTTTCCCATCAGAAAGAAGAGAGAAACAAATTATACCCGCTAATTGTAATTTTTTACAAATGCCTATAACTTCATGATCACTAATAGTGATTTTTTCTAATGACTTAAAATCCATTTGAATGATTAACCTATCTTTTTTCCCTAATTCAATAATACTGCACTTTAGATTGTTCAAAGAAAGTTTCATTATTCTAGAAACATTTTCTAAATCCTTTTTTGTTGGCTCCTTAACTACTGCTTGACCCAATCCCACATAAACTTCTGGAAATTTTAATTTCTCAATTGGAGTGGCAATAATTACTTTTTTCATTCCTAATGCAGTGTTAACTTCATATTCACCATCATATAGTGAACCATCATCAAGCAAAGCAAATACAGCTGCAATTATTCCTTGACTGCATATTTTTAGCTCTTCAAGAGGAGTAAAAGCTAGACTATCAAATAAGAATTTAGAGTCCTTTTTAGATGAAATAAAAATGGTATGTGCAAGAGAAAGCTCAGAAGCAATTTTTTGCATTTTCTTTTTATCAAAGCTTTCATCATAATAGACAACAGCTGTAGGATTCCCCTCAAATTGATTTCTAGCAAAAACATCAAAGATTTTGTATCTCATAAACAAATCACTTTTTGATTGAACTGATTTAATTCTAGTAATATATTAAACTATATTTTTTCTTGTTAACAAAAATTTTTTCTTATCTTTTTTTTTTCCAAAAAAGAAAACCTTAAACACAGAAAAAATAATACTCATTAAAGAAGCTACGAGTTAATTTAAATGAATGAAGTAAAAAGTGAAATAACAGAAAAGAGATTTTCATTAAAAAGGTATAAGAGTATTTTATTGTTTTCAACAATTATATTTGCCATCAGATACCTAACATTATTTTTCAGTATAATTTTTGATGATAGACTTTTAGTTTTTTCAACGTCCATTTTATTTATAATTCAAATCCCATTACTCATAGTAGCTTTTTCGATGTTTTGTTATGGATTAATGGGTATTAAAGAATTGATGCCTGAGGAGCACCTTAAACGAACTATAAAGGCTGCTGTAATAGTTTTAACCACAATGATAATTCTAGTTGTAATTGTCTTAATAACTTGGTTTTTAATGAGCTTAAATCCTAACCCTGAAAGTACTCCATATGGATATGATTTATGGGTTGAATCTATAATAATAGCGATGCCATTTACTGAGCTTATCCCATTAACAATTGCATTGAATCTTATAGGTGGAGTTTTTTGGAAATTAAGAAAATCTGAAGGTTGGAAAACCACTATTTTAGTAACACCAATTGTTTTTATCCCATTAACTATAATCAGAATCATTGCTGCAAGTCTAAAGATCGTTAATATCATAGATCCTTTAAGATATGAAGCTGCTTGGGATATTTCAGAATATTCTCGAATTGTTTATGCTATTTTAGGCATTATTGCTTTCGTAGAGATATCCTTACAAATAATGAAAATAAAATCAAACATCATTAATAAAGAAATGAAAAAAATACAATAAAATAAAACATCGTTTACCTTTTAATAGAAAGAATTATAAAAGATTTAATTTTGTCTTTGTTTGGTGTAAAATAAAATGTGGGATAATTTTCACTATTACTAAAAGAAGTATTTTTAACTTGATACTAGGTCCCACTTCTATATCTAATGTTCTTATACAAGAAAAACTTAATCTAGTTGAAAAAGAACAACTTAAAGATAAAACAATTTTGAGGAGTAGATTTAATGAGTCAAGATGATGACAAAAAAATAAAAATCGGTCGACCAGCAGGTTTTAGAGATTTCTATCCTGAAGACTATGTTAAAGTAGATTTTGTTTTGCAAACAATGAGGAGAATCTCACTTGAGTTCGGGTATGTAGAATATGTTTCACCTGCAGTAGAATTACGCAAATTATATGAACTCAAATCAGGCGAAGGACTCATTAAAGAAACATTCAAAATAGAAAGTAGAAGTGGTCAAAAATTAGTATTGATTCCTGAACTAACACCAAGTTTGAGTAGAATGTTGGCTGAGAAGCAGCAAAATTATACAAAACCCATTCGTTGGTTTTCATTTCCTAAATGTTATCGTGATGAAACACTACAAAGAGGTCGAGTGAAAGAATTTTGGCAATTTAATGCTGACATTTTAGGTGAAGAAGATATCTACGCGGATGCAGAGATAATTACAATTTTGGTGAAAATAATTAAGGAATGTGGTTTAACAAGCAAACAATTTGTTATTAAAATAAATGACCGTAAGTTTATGCAAGGATTTATGGAACAAATCGGAGTAAAGGATTTCTTACCCGTTATACAAGTTTTTGATCGAAAAGATAAACTCTTACAAGAACAAATTGAAAAAGAACTTAAAGGTAAGTTTACTGAAGAAGAAACAACAAGAATTGCATTAGCTATTAGACAAACTAAGAATTTGGATAAAACTATTTTTGAAATAATTCCTAAAACTACAGAAACCGAATCAATAGTTACTAACTATGAAAAAATACGAAGAAAAGCCTTTTTGAAGAATCTATTAGCTTTGAACATTAATGATAAACAGGCAGAAATTTTGTATCAATTATCTGAGATTGAGGACTCACCACAGAATTTTATAAAGCGAGTTAAAGAACTTGGAGTCGTTGAGAATATTGATTATCTTCTTTCAGATCTTTCAGTTTTAGCTAAAATGCTGGAAAATTTTGGTATCCAAGGTTTCATTTCTTACGATGGAAGTTTAGCACGAGGGCTCGACTATTACACAGGAGTAATCTTTGAAGCTTGGAGTAGAGAAGGTGTTTTACCAAGAGCAATTGCTGGAGGTGGACGATATGCTGACCTCGTAGCTACGATAGGTGGACAACCATTAACTGGTACAGGTTTTGGTTTTGGTGAAACGGTTTTAATGGAACTTATGGATGAATTCGGTGCTCCTTATCCTAAACTAAAAGCATGTGATGTCTATATTGCTCCTATACAATTAGAAGACTATTCTGTAGTAATTGATCTTTCAGCAAAACTTCGAGAGAAGGGATTAAGTGTATTATTCAATCCTTTCAATTGGCGAATAAAACGACATTTCGAGAATGCTGAAAAACAAGGAGTTGAATGGATGTTGATTATAGGTAAAAAAGATTTAGCTGATAATGTTGTTACATTACGAAATATTATCACAGGTAATCAGGAAGCAATACCTATAAAATCTATAGTCAGCAATCTCCTTAAGAAACTAAAATAAATTTAATATTTTTGGGGCTCTCACCCAAATTTTTCTTCAACTTAAAAATTTGTTAACTTTATTAATTTATAATACCTACTTTAATTAAATCAAAATATAAGTAGTAAACTATATTTGGTGTGAGTAAAATGGTTAATCTGCGAACAGAAAATATCCGTTGTGTTTTATGTAACAAACATCTTGATATCGTTTCACCAACAACAAAAGAGTTGTTTGTTTGTTCCGGATGCCAAGGGACTTTCTGTCCCGACTGTTTAACAGCGATAAAAAA
>JAEORM010000241.1 GCA_016840905.1 Candidatus Gerdarchaeota archaeon
AGATAAAAACACCATCTAAAGGAACATTTAAAAGAAAAGAAACAAAGCAACAAAACGTAAAAGAAAATTTGGGCGTATGGCTCAGCCAGGCATAGCGGAGGACTCTTAATCCTTAAGTCAGGGGTTCAAATCCCTTTACGCCCTCCATTCTTTTTACAGTTGACTTCTTGATTAGTAACATCAGCCTATTTTTCAATTATTTAATATTACAATCTTAGCAAAATTTGATTTTTTCACGAAAAGTTCAACTAGCTGATATCCTATTGTTTTTTATATTATTAATTATGGAAGGAGTACACTATGGCCGAACCAAAATGTCCTGCTTGTGGTAAGCATGAATTTGAATATCGTTATATCTTTCAAGAAGGTAAAACCCAGGAATGGAAAGAACGAGTTATTCAATATAAAGCAGATGGTAGAAATGAACAGTGGATCCAAAATATGAAAACTCAATTTGAAGATCAAAATCCTTGCGCAGTAGTTTATTGTACCAATTGCGGTTATATTCTTGGTGTTGCAAAGTAATTCCACCCTTCATTCATTATCTTTTTACTCTCTTTTCGAAAGCAATTCTCTTAAAAAGAGATTATTTTTCATCAAAAAAATTTAAGAACAATTGAATAAATCAACTAATTGTATTTCTATAATCTAATTATTATTATAAACATTATAAAAAGAGGTTAATTATGACAGCTCAGAATGATAATAGAAAAGATGTTCATTTCGTAACAGCACCTCCAAAGGATAAAGCTAAGGGTCGTGTTTTAGTATTTGGCACCTTTGATATTATTCATCCTGCACATCTCAGGTTTCTGATAGAAGCTCGTTCTGCTGCAAAATGCGAAAAATGTGATCTAGTTGTTGTTTTGGCTCGAGATAGTTCTATAGAACGTATCAAAGGTCGCAAACCGATTTTTAATGAAAACCAAAGACTCCATTTAATCAGTGGTTTGCGCGTTGTTGATTATGCTCGTTTAGGAAATGAGGGAGATAATCCTTTTCAAGTTATTTTAGAAGTAAAACCAGATTATATTGTCCTGGGATATGACCAATTAATCAATGAAAAACCACTCGAGGATTTTGTTAAAAAACATGAACTGGATATCCCTATTTGTCGTTTACCTAAATTTGAAAGTGGAGATTTAAGCAGTTCCTCTGAAGTTCGTGAAAGGGTTCTAGAAAATTGGTTTGTAGAAAAAAATAACGCTGCTAAAAAATAATACGTCATATTTTTAGCAACGATTATCCTAAAATATCAATTGGTATTTTGATTTTATTTATTTTCTTAAAATCTTCTTTCTCAAAATTTACTATTTTCCCGAGTATTTGTTTTTGATCTTCATTTGAGATTATACAGTCATCATTTTGGATATAATTAGCAATCTCATTTAACAGAGTTTGATATTCTTCTACTATTTGGTCATCTTGTATTGTTATACCTTCGATTCCTAGCTCTTTAAGAGCAGCTATTTTCTCAGTGTCCTTACTAGTGGTTTTCCCAACTATGAAAGCATCCCTATCTAAGGGATTGTTATATTGATAAAATCGTTCTATGTTCGCTGTATCATCATCTACTTCACGTGCAGTGATCTTTTTCTCTTTAATGGAGTTTTGTAGCATTAAATAGGGAAGTGTTAAACCAAATTCTCCTAAATCAGAAAAATCGCCTATCTGCCATAGTTTAGGAGGTCGAAATGTTGATCCTGTTCTTTCTAAATGATGTTCATGTAAAATTTCTAATAATGATTTACCAACATGATCCTTCTGAGAAATAATATCTTCAGAAGTAACATTATGCAGAATATCACCATTATTTAGAAATACTTCCACATTAGAGTTTATCTTAGAAGTGATAACATCAATACTGCTTACTACAGGATAGAAATATTTTGCATTGCTAATCCCATGTGTAGCGACCATTAAATTCCAGTAAAAAGTCGAAGCTTCAGCGGTTTTAATATCTGACCAATAATTTTTCAAATTGTCATTTAATAAATCTTGATAGGAGCTGAATTGCGGCCCACCATTGACTATTATATGCAAAGCCATTTTTCTTTCTTCAGCAATGTTTTGTTTGAAAAGTTTTGCATGACCACAATCTGTTTCTTTACTTATCCAATTTAAAGCCATATATTGAACTGCTGTTTTGATAAAAGTGTCAACAAATAATTTTGGATATTGGTATCGTAATTGTAATGATTTACTTACAAATTGATAATTAGTTCCATCTAAGGATTTACCTATTTCATATAATTTTTGCCCTTCTAAAATACAAATTTCTTGTAATAGTTTAAATTGTTCCTGAGGTTCTAATCTGAACATAGCAATTTTTAATTTATCATTTCGAATAAGATTAGCGATATATTTTCTAATATTTATGTTGTTAGTGTTAAGTTGTTTATCAAGTAATGGATTGCCAACAAGGTTAACAATGTGATTAGAATGGAGTAAGTTATTTATCAGTAAATTAAGTTCATTCTCTTTTTCCACTGATAGTATTCCTATAAGAATATCATTGCCGATTTTGCCTGACTCTGTAACTCCCATACTTAAATTACAATCGATGATTTCACTCATTTTTTACCCCCCACCTTTGGATAATTTTGTGAAAAGCTGATTAAAGTACTTTAATCATCTATGTTCCTTATTAGTATTCTCTAAAAAATAAGTTTTTGGTGATGAAAAAAAAGAAATAAATATTGATTCTTATTCCTTTCCTTTCAATTTATCTAATTTCTTTGATAATTCAGTCATTGTTTCCTTCAAGTCATAAGCTTGTAATGCTGTTATAAGATCTGATCTACTTTTATTCACTAAATTCCTATCGACATCTAGCTTTGCTCTTAAGGGGCCAACCAGCATTTTTGTATAATCAACAGTCATTAGTTCTGAATACAAGAAATCCATATAATTGAATGCTCTTTGGGCATCATCAAAATTTCTTGTTCGTAAAGAATCCATCATAAATCGACGAAGTTCACCAATGACATCACAGACTGCTAACATGTATGATGAAAAAGGAATTTGGCACTCATCTACAGAAGGAATTTTATCATAACGAACTATTGAGTTTATTATCAATGCTTCACCTAATTCTTGCGCAGCATCATCTAAACCACGCCAACATTCCAATGTTTTAATGCCTTTAGCGGCAGTAAATGTTTCAGTATAAAGGCTTTGAGCCTCTTGGATTTTTTCATCAGTTATCTCGAATTCTTTTCTGTGAACAGATTTTATAGCTTCACTACAAATTCGAATAATCTTTCTTTGTTGCTGTAAAACTAGATCTCTAGCTTTATCATCTTCTTCCAAAACAAGTTTTATTTTATTCATAGATTCTTCGAATTCTTTTGTATTCATTTTTATCAATCCAAGAAAATAATTATCAATTTTAAATAAATGCATTATTGTAGTATGAGCAATTCTTTCAAATCAAGATATTACTTTCAGTTATCTCTAGGATTTTTTTACCTATTAAAAGAATAGGAAGGTAGGTGATTTATAAAACTTTCAGTAATCAGTCTCATCTTTTTATATAACTAATGAACCTATATATTTGTAAGGAGCGCTATCAAAATGCAACCAAGACGTAGAGTTATACAAAAAGTAAGAATTGAGACCATTCAGGCAAAAGTCTTATTAGATTTGTCACCCTGTCCAGAATGTGGTAGTTCGCTTAATTTCTATTTAGATTGTCCATTTGGTGATGGTAATATCGTGAATCCTGAAATTTGCGCTGAACAATGTAATGTAAAATGTGAAGCATTAGTTTTTTGTGAACATTGTGATTATGAGGAATTTTTAGAATTGTTCCCAAGAACAGGTCTTCCAATTAAGAAAGGACTTGAAGAAACAGATCAATATAGCTAAAAAATTGAAAATATTTTTTAATCTTCCTCAGGAAAGTCTGGTATGCTGAGATTTTCATCAAAATCCTCATCATAATCAGGCATATATTTATCTCCTGGTGGCAAATATTCTGGATGTTTGGCTAAAATCCGTTCTATTTTTTGGGCTATGAAAACTAAGGTTATTGCTTGGGAAACATATGCATCTCCTTCCAATACAGCCATTACTAAAGCATTTTTTCCTGCACTAACAGCTACAATATGCTTATCACCAGGTATATTGATTTGAATGTCTCTTACTCCTTCATACTTCAACAAATCGCTAACATATTCGGAGATGTGGATTATACCTGAAGCGGCAGCACTTAACGCTTCTTTTATATCTTCTGAATCATCCGGAGCAAATGTTTGAATGGGTATACCTGATCGTGATGCAACAACAATTGTATTTACTCCTGTTGTTTGTGAAAAATCAGATAAAATAGATTCTATGTCTTCCATTTTTACTCAACTTATTGGTAGCTTTTTATGGTTATTTACTTTACTGTTAGTGATTATAGAGTGCATTATGAATTTTTATTTTTCCCTAAAATAAGCTATTTTTAACTGTTGTTTGCTTGTAAATAATCTATGATTAGTTTTGGATTGTTAGTTATTATTCCATCTACACCCATTTTAACCAATTTAAGGGCATTTTTAGGATTATCGACAGTCCACACTCTAATAGCTAAATTCATTTCTTTTGCTTTTGTTAACACTCTTTTTGTTATATTATTTTTACTTGGATGAATGCCATCACATTTCAATTCCTGCTTAATATATGTCAAATTAACTTTTTTCAGTGAATAAAGAAAAGCAGTATTGTAAGTAGAGATAATTTCTTTGATTTTTTCCAATGGTTCTTTAATGAAAGATGAAATAACAATTTTTTTAATTATATTCAATTCGGTTAATAATTCTATTAATAAATCTTCAAGACCAATCTCCTTTATTTCAATGTTCAACCAAAATCTATTTCCATATAATTTAAGAACATCTTTCAACAAAGGAATTTTTTCACCTTTTCCAAAATCAAATTTCTGAAGCTCCTCATAAGTCAGATCTCTTACTAAACCAGAACCATTTGATGTTCTATTAATTGTTTCATCGTGAATTATCACAATTTGTTTGTCTTTTGTTAATCGAATATCAAATTCTATTCCTTTCGCTCCATCTTGGAAAGCTCGAGCAAAAGCACGCATGGTATTTTCAGGTTCAAATGCTGAAGAACCTCTATGACCATAGATAATTGTTTGCTGCATTCTATTCACCTTACTAAACAAAACTATTTATTTCAATCACTATTTGAATTCTTTGTATTAATAATAGCATACATAATAGAAAGATAAAAATAGCTTCCAACTAAAAACAAAGTGATTCATATGGACTTGAAGCAAGCTCTCTTTCAAACAATTAAATCTGTTCATCAAGAACTTGACAAAATACTTAATATTAATGGAAAAAAAGCTAAAGAATTGGGTGATTTCGGTGGTATTTTCTATAAAGAATTCAACCACTATTTATCAGATGGTGGTAAACGTATCCGTCCTTTTTTAGTTAAAACTGCTTTTGAAGCTGTTAATGGTGATTCTAAATCTGGTAATATTATGAGAGCTGCTTTAGCTATTGAATTGCTTCATAATGGTTCACTTTTACATGATGATGTTATAGACAAAGATGAAACTCGAAGGGGAAAACCTGCCTATCATGTAATTTTTAGAGAGTTCTACAAGAAAGAAAAAAATGAAATTAATAAAGCAGATGATTTTGGTGAAGCTATGTCTATCTTTGCTGGTGATTTATGTTTTCCATTTGCCATTGAAAGTATTATTCAAAGTGGTTTTCCTGAGGAAAGAAGAATTAAGGCATTACAAGCTTTTACAGAAGCATTTCGTGAAGTTATTGATGGTGTGATAATTGAAATAGGTGACTCTGTTATTAATGATAGCACAGAAGAAACTTATAAGAAAATGGTTAATTTGAAAACAGGTGCTTTAATTAGAAAAGCTGTTGAAATAGGTGCTATTCTTGGTGGAGGAACTGAAAAACAAATTGATGCCTTAACAAAATATTGTAGTAATTTAGGAGCAGCATTTCAAATACAAGATGATATTTTAGGAGTTTTTGGTAATCCAGAAGAACTAGGAAAACCAGTTGGGGGAGATATTAGAGAAAATAAACAAACCATACTTAGAATCCATGCTATGAATAACAGTTCCAAAGAGCATAATCAGATTTTAAGAAAATTGTTTGGTAAAGAAGATCTAACATTAGAAGAATTAGAAATCGTTCAAAAATTGATCAAAGAAACAGGAGCATTAGATTACGCTCAAAATTTAATTGAAGAAACTACCATAGAAGCTATCAAATCTCTTGACATAGCAGAACCACCCTTAAATGAAAAGGCTAAAAAATTATTAATCGCTTTAGCGAAATATCTTGAAGAAAGGAAGAAATAACTTTGTTAGGTGTTTTTTGAAAATCTTCTGGATTTATATATCTAATTTTGAACGTTCATTTAGTAATTTGTAGTTGGAACGAGGTTCAATGACAAAGGAAATTTTAAACAATAGGATAATTGATCTGCCAAAAGAAGAATCAGAAAAAATTGAGAATAATATACGATCGAATTTACGATATAGTTGGCAAAGAGTTATTGCTTTTGCTATTTCCTATAAACCAACAATTCAAGAGGTAATCGATGAACTTGAACAAACTTTTCTTTCTTTTATTCCAATGAATAACAGAAGACGAGACGATTACCAATCAATTATCAATCAGTCTTTCAAGAAAATTTTAGGAAAACTATTTTCAACAGAGGATATATCTAATTTAGAAATTGAAAATGAATTTATAGAAATCGCAATGAATGATATAAGAAAAATCCTTTGCTAATTTTTAATCCACAGAAACCTTTTATTTTTCTCTTTTCTATAATCTAAAACGATGTGATTTTAGAATGAAAATCCTTGTTGTTGGTGGAAGTCGCTTTTCGGGTAAAATTGTCGTTGAAAATCTTGTAGAAAAAGGGCATGACGTGACTGTTTTGAACAGAGGAAAATCAGAACAATCGTTACCTGAATTCTACCGAAATGAAAAGTACAATTATCCTAAAAAAACTCAAGTTATTCATGAGGATAGAAAAAATAAGGAAGAAATGAAGAAGAACCTTTCTGGTAAGAATTTTGATGCAGTAATTGATACATGTGCGTATACTGTTGATGATGTTCAAATTATAATTGAGAATATCTCAAAAAATCTCGAGCATTATATTTTAACGAGTACTGCAAGTGTTTATGATGAAGAGAAAAACCTCTTTATGCCTATTTCTGAAGATGCAGTAATTGGTTCTGAAGCAGATGATTGTCCAATCGAATATAGTAAAAATAAGCGAAGAATTGAATCTTTTCTAAAAAAACTCTATCATGAAATAAATTATCCAATAACATTGATACGACCAACCTATATTTATGGACCATTTAATCCTGTGTACCGAGAGTTTTACTTTTATGATCGAATTATGAATAAGAAACCTATTTTTATGCCTGGACATGGTGATTATTTAGTTGATTATGTTTTTGCTAAAGATGTTGCATGGTTATTAACTGCACCTCTTGAAAATAAAAAGGCTATAGGACAAGCTTATAATGCAACTACAGGTGAAGCATGCACACTTAATACTTTTGTTAAATTATTAAGTGGAATAATTGGAAATGAAACTGAAATCATTCACTATGATCAGAAGCTTTTGGAGGAAGAAAATCTCAAACCAGAAAATAATTATCAATTATTTCCATATGGATGGTACGAAAATCTTCTATTAAGTAAAGAAAAAGCAGTGAAAGATTTAGGATATAAACCAACTCCTTTGATAGAAGGTGAAACCATCACTTATGAATGGTATAAAAAATCGATAAATCCTGATTGGAAAGTTGATTATGGACTTGATGAAAAAATAGCAAAAATGATTAAAAATTGATTATTAACTATTTTTTTGCCTTTTTTTCATAGAAAAATTGATTTTATACCATGCACTAATTATTAATGATGTAGAGTGCCTAATGATACCAAATTAAATGAACGTAAAGAACAATTAATCAATTATTACAAAAATTCAGGTTATATTGATTCTCAAGAAGCAATTAGAGCTTTTTTAACAGTACCTCGAGAGGAGTTCATTGGACCTAATCCAAAACATCTAGCTTATGTTGATCGACCACTACCAATTTATGAAAATCAAACTATTTCTGCACCACACATGGTTGCAATAATGATCAGTAAAAATATTTTAGATTTGCATATTGGAGATATTTGTCTTGAAGTAGGTGGTGG
>JAEORM010000242.1 GCA_016840905.1 Candidatus Gerdarchaeota archaeon
CCTTTAATTTCTTCCATATATTTTTGTTCTAGATCCATAACGCCATCTTTTAGAACTTCTTTACGTTGCTTCTTATCTTCTTCTTCAATCTCAGTAAGACCTTTAGCGAAATTCTTGTAAGCGTCGTTTATTTTATCCTTCTCACTCAAATTAATTACCTCAAATAAATTATGATTTCTCAGTATTTAACTGTTGATAAATAACATTTCAATTTATTTAATATATGTTGGAGAAACACTAACTTAAATCTTTCATTTTAATTTATCATCAACGTTTTATTTATTCTAAAAGAAGTTCTATTTACTATATTAATAGGAATACTTTTTTTACCATTTAAAACGATGTCAATACATTGTTAGAGAAAACTTAACGATTAATACCATTATAGATGGTTGTGAAATATATTTGATTAAAATTACTACATTCGGTGCAGCGCAAGAAATTGGCAGAAGTGCAATACTAATCGAAGACAAAGATACAAAGATTCTATTAGATTGTGGTTTAAAAATCATGCCTGATAAACCGACAGAAAAGCCTGTGGGACTTGACCCACATGCCAAAGATATTCAAGCAATAATTGTGTCACATGCACATTTCGATCATACTGGTTATCTTCCAGGAATGCTTCGTCATGGTTTCAAAGGATTAATTCACATGACGAATCCAACAATAGATATAGCTTCAATTCTATTTAGAGATCATTTGAAAATAGAGGGAGAAAGACATTGGAATGAAGAAGATATGTATGATACACTCTATCAGATTAGAGGTCACTATTATGAACAGACTTTTGAAGTGGTTGATGGAGTAAAAGCTACCTTTTATGATGCAGGACATATATTAGGCTCAGCCAGCATACTTCTTGATTGGAAAGGGCAGCTTATTTATTACACAGGTGATGTGAATACTTTTGAAACACCATATCACGATACGTGTAAATATCCAACATTAGAAGAAATGGCTATCATTATCTCGGAAGCAACAAATGGTTTGCGGGATTTGCCTAACAGAGAAACACCAAACGCTGATTTAGTGACAGCAATTTATAAAACCTATAAACGAGGTGGAGTTACTATTATCCCCACCTTTGCATTAGGAAGAGGACAAGAAATTGAAGCTATCCTTGCCCAGGAATTTGTTGATAAAAAATACAATATGTATATTGATGGCATGATTCTGAAAATGAATGATGTTTATCGAAGGTATTTCCATGAATTTTGGGTATCAAAGAAAATTCTTAATTGGTGCAAAGATCATCGCGTGGAAGTTCCTTATGATATTAGAAATTTCATCCCGGTATCACGTAATTTAGCCGATGATCTTGATACATTTAGGAAAATGATTGTTTCGGAAAACAAACCTAATATTGTTATTTCAACTTCAGGGATGTTAGAAGGTGGACCAATTCATTCTTATCTTCATCATGGTGCAGAGAATCCAAAAAATCTCATAGCAATTTCCGGATATCAAGTTGAAGGAACACTAGGGAGAAAAATCATTGACGGAGAAAGGAAAATAAAATTATTTTCTTGGGGAAGTAAAAAGGGTTTTGATGTGAAAATCAATGCAGAGGTTACTCAATTCAAATTTTCAGGACACGCACAACGAAATGAATTATTAAAAATGCTAAGAGCAATGAATGCTCCTAAGATTGTTTTTGTTCATGGCATTGAGGAATCATCTTTATCTTTGAAGAATGATCTTGAAAAGAATAAAATTATTCATATTCCTGGCTTAGGTGATCAAATAATCATTCAGAATTAATAAAGAAGTATAAAATTATTTACCCTTTAACAACCAACTTAATGGGATATTTTGATATTTCCCATCTGGAAGAACGCGTCCTACAGTTAAGGGTAAAACATTTTTATATAATTCTTCTTCAGAAATTAAAATTGGGTCTGTTAAATCGCTTTTATTCTTAATTAAAATTGGTGCACCTAAAGATATTTGCAAACCTCTAGCACCTATTATTCTTGCTTTCTCAAATCTAGTAAGACGTTTTGGACCTATAACAACTTCATCAGAAATTATTTCTAAATTTTTAGGATGTTCTTCAGACATATGCCGACCTCAATTGCAATGAATAGCAAACCTAAGATTTTGTTTTAAAGTTTTTCGTATCAATTCTATTATTTTTCACGCTTTTCTTGGATTTATAAGTACTTATTATCCAGAGAAGTTCTGAAACTAGCTCTAGAAAGCATAAATTTTAAGTTTATATAAATGAATTAAGTAATAAACGATTGAGGGTTTACTATGGTTGATACTAAAGTAGAAGAAGCTATTACAAATATTAAGAATCATATTATTGAATTAGAGAATAAAGTACAAGAAAAACAAGCTGAAATAGATAGATTAAAACAGAGAACAGAAAATCTTTCAGAAGAAAAAGAAAGTGCTGCAGAGAAATTAAAGAAAATGGAAAAGGATTTGGCTGAATTATCATCTGTTTATGAAGAAATGAAAGACAAAAAAGATTTTGAAATTAATATTCAAGAAGTAATGAGACTTTATGTTATTCTAACCGAACAAGTTTTAGACGGAAGCTCACACATTAAAATATTAACATTACTTCATGGTGCTAAAGAAAGAATGACCAAG
>JAEORM010000243.1 GCA_016840905.1 Candidatus Gerdarchaeota archaeon
AATAGATTCTAAACTATCTTTAATTTCTTCTATTACAAATCCTACTTGTTCAGGGAATAGACCAATATCAAGAGTATTAAGAAGATTTTCAATATCCGTAAAATCACCTGATAAATCGGTTTCGGATAATTTATTTAATACTTCTTGTAAAGTTTCTTGAGCAGCATCCATACCTGCAATTGAGGAAATAATACTAGCTTTCAATTCTTCGATTTCTTGATCAGATTTAGTTAGTAAAGCTGAATTACCATCGTAAAGCATTAAACTTGGACTTGGAGATGATTGCCCAAAGTTAGCCATATCTTCAGTGGCACCGTTTAAGCTTTGGGTTAAATTATATATCCCACCAAATAATGGATATAATACACTTGTCAGAGTCAGAGTAGCCAGAGCTAATTGGTCACCAGCATTAATCAAGGTACCATATTTTTCTGAAAATAAGGTAGCAAAATTCATAAAACCAATATTCTTTAAACCTTGGAAATTGGTATATGAAATATTTAACCAATAATTAGCATTTGTCAAGTTGTCAGATATCCAAGTTTGTTGTTGTAAGTCTGGATTCACACCATAGGTTTCAAATACATAATAAGCTTGTTGCATATTAGTTGTACCAGCAAGAAATGAAGTACTTGCTTGAATTAGACCATACGTTGATGAGAATGCAATTGGTGTAAAAACAACAAAAATAATCATTCCAATACTTAGTATTGGAATAGCTACCCAATTCTTAGCTTTCTTTTTGGGTTTGGTGATATTCTTCACTAACCATGTACTGATTGAAACGGTTATAATTGTTAAAATGAACATTATAACTAGATCAACAATCCATATCCACTTTTGTATTTGTTCAATTGGTAATTCATTTAATGCAGTGAATAAATCCCTAAAAACATTAAAAGCATCAATGGAAAAATCAGTGCTTGAGAAAATTGGTGTCAATGGATTTAAGAGTACATTAAAACCAAACACCGTTAAAAGTAATGGTAGTGCAAAAGATATACTGAAAATTATAAATGCACCTAAAATCCCTTTTTGAACACTTCTTGTGGCCAAACCAGGAATCATCATTACTATAAACATCAAAACTAGCTCAATATAGAATAAATCAGGACGACCCTGACCTCCTAACCATACTGGTATTGAAAATAGAGCTATGACTAGTAATGCTAAGAATAATCCGATAAGCGTACCGAAAATAAATGCTGGACCCCTTTTCTTTTTTAGCTTCTTCTTTATTTTAACCTTCTCTTCTTCTTTATGGCCTTTTAATTCAACATCTACATCGTCCGCTTCTTCAGCAGAAATTATTTCCACAACATCTTTTTCAGAATCTGTTAAAGGAATCTCTTCTTCTTTAACTTCAGGAACGGTTAATTCTTCTTCTTCTTCAATTGGTTCTTCATAAGTATAAGGTTCTTCTGAAATTTCTTCCTCTGCTTCATCAAGATCAGGTATTTCTGGGATTTTGATTTCATCATCAGAAATTTCTTCTTTGACTTCCATATCTGGAATTTCTTCACTAGAATCAGTTGTTATTTCTTCTACTTCTTCTATTTCTTCAGATTCAACCTGTGCTTCAATTGTCTCTTCGTGTTCTTCAATTTCATCTTCGATTTGTTTTTCCAATTCCTTTGATTCATCTTCTGATGTTAAAGTGGTTTCGGGTTCTTCTGCTTCTTCCACAATTTTTTCATCTTTTTTATCAGACAACAGCAATCAACCCATTTACTTTTAATTGTTTTTTATAATTAATTAAGTTCTAATCTTATTTAAACAGATTAGCTTAATTTATCTTACTGAATATGCACTTTAAATCACCTATAAAAACATAAAATTATTAATTTTTAAAAAAGAAAAAATTCTGTTTTAATGTCCTAAGTTTTTTCCAAAAAATCAATCTCTAAGTTTTTAGATATGTCCTCTTCAAAAATTCGCGCATTTTGAAATATATTCTTGATGGAAAATATCGTCCGTTCCTCTAATGGTAAAAAGGTTATTAGGGTAATTTTCGAATCTAAAAAATCAGATCCTATTTTCGCTATAAAGTGATAAGAGATTTTTAATTCTTTTTCTGTTTCCCAAGCATAAATTGCAGCTAATCTATTTACCCCTCTATTAGCTAGAAATTTTACAACGTCTGTTATAAAAACAGCTTTTGTTGTTGCGCTAAATTCCTTCTCTCTATATTCTAAAGGCCCCTGTATTTTATTACCAAAAGCTTTCTTCAGATTTCTAAGAAGTAAAGGTAACTGTTGAGTTTTATCTTTGATATCCCCACTCATCTCGATCATCTTTCATATTTTATAGCACAAATTATTTTATTATTGTTTAACTCTTTCTCTTAATATAAATTGTTTTATGAAAAGTTAGTATTTTTTTATTTTCTTTCCTAATTGGTAATCCTTATATTTGTTTTTGATAGGTTATACTATATGCTCTATTAATATGTGGAAGATCTTTCATTAATAAAATGCTTGGGGTAAAAAAAGAATTATGGCAAATCAGAAAATTTTCGGACTCATCGTTACTGAGCAGAAGGCACCAATCATAGAAAAGTCTTTACCTAAAGAGCAATGTTATTTGTGTGGTTTTACTTTTAGTGAAGAAGATTGTTTATTAATTTACTCAGATGAAACATTAGAAGACAAACGGAAAGCTCATGCAAAATGCATTCAAAATCATCTCAAATTATTGCCTAAAGATACAAAAATAGCTCTTGTAAATGACTCAACAAATGAAGTTATTTCTTATACAACTGTAGCAGAAAATGCTTAAACTTTTTTTTCTTTTTTAAATATACTTAATCTAACATAAACTCTTTATTTGTTATAATATATTTAGAAACCATACTATTCTCTGGATGGAGAGAAAAAATTGACTCCGCAAATATTAGTTACAACTAGTCTTACGCCAAATATTTTAATGCATATATTTTCTTGTTTAGAAATTGAAGGTTCATTTTATGATTCTGATTATGGATTGAAACATCATTTTACAATTTTAGACGAAGAATATGAAAAGTGGGAAGAGTTATCTAAGAAATGTATGACTCTTGGTTGTAATGCTGAATTATATGCTGTTTTATTTCAAATACCAAGCTATATTCCAGCTGAAGACATCGATATGATTTTAGATAATTTTGATCGTATTGGTGATGCTATAAATGAAGGTTCAATAGAATCCTTAATTGATAACTATCCTGGAGTATTTGACAATTTATCTAGTTATGTTCCTGTAAGTTTTCTTGAAAATCATTTCAAAAAATTATCAGAAAATAAAGAAATGAT
>JAEORM010000244.1 GCA_016840905.1 Candidatus Gerdarchaeota archaeon
ATCAATATTCATCTCACAACCAATTCCACAATCTTTGCATATGGTTGGTAGAGAATCAACATCCCATGGACCATTCTTTGGAAATGGTGTTCTCATAGTGAATGCTCCTGTTGGACAATCATCAACAAAATTTCCTATGAAATCTCCATGAACATCACCTAGAGACATACCTACAGGAGGACCATTCTTAGTTGGGAAACCTCGATTGAGATTATCAATTAATCCTTCACCGGTAATTTCATGTGTAAGATTAATACAACGACCACACAATATACATTTGTTATTATCAAGTGTGACAAAAGCATGAGTTTCATCTAATGGATCACTATGCAATTCGCCTAAATAGGCATCTTGATTTGCTCCATATAAAGTTGAATATTCTCTTAATTTACATTCAAAAGCATCTAAACATCCACAAGACATACAACGAGTGACTTCTTTGATTGCCTCTTCTTCTGATAATGTAGCCTCAACTTCGTCAAAATTAGTTGCTCGAACTTTCGGTGGAAGAACTTTTGCTTTAACACGTTTGGTTCGTTCCCTATCCTTGTAATCTTCCTCAGTAACCTTCTTCCAATGATTATAAGGTTTAAGGAACATAATTATATCTTTGAGTTCCTTATTAGCTTCTATTTCATCAAGATAATTCCAAGGTTCAATGAGAGCTTTTTCATATTGATCTAATTTTCCTTTTAGATAAAGATCAATCATAACTGCTGCTTCTTTGCCAGTTGCAATAGATTGAATGACAGTTGATGGTCCTAAAGCAAGATCTCCTCCAACAAAAACTCCGGGAGTGTTAGTTTGATAAGTGGTTTCATTATAAGCTGCCCATCTCACTTTATGCTCTAAACCAAATTTCTCTAATAATTCAGTATCTGGTCTTTGGCCAACAGCAAAAATTACAGTATCAACATCAATACAATAGTTGGATCCTTCACATTCGACAGGTCGACACCTACCACTTTCATCAGGTTCGCCTAATTCCATACGAATCAATTCCACTTGATCAATATTACCTTCTTCTCCTAAAATTTTGACTGGATTGGTTAACTCGTTTAAAATTACTCCTTCTTCAATTGCTTCATCAATTTCCAATTGTTCAGCAGGCATTTCATTTCGAGTTCTACGGTAGGATATACTAACGTTAGCACCTAATCTCTTTGCTGTACGAGCAACATCCATAGCGCTGTTCCCACCACCAATAACTAAAACACTTTGTCCAATCTCGAGTTTTTCTCCTAAACTAACTCGTCGTAAGAAATCAATAGCATCCCAAACACCTGCTCTATCACAACCATCAATTCTTAGTGTGGAACCAACCCAAGCACCAGTAGCAAGATAGACAGCATCATGTTTCATTCGTAATTCTTCAAAAGAAATATCTTCGCCAATTTTAGTATTGGTTTTAACATCAATTCCGCCTAGTTTGATTACTGTATCGATATCTTTGTCAAGAATGTCTTTTGGTAAACGATATTGAGGAATACCATATCTTAGCATTCCACCTAATTTTGGCATTTGTTCATAAATGGTTATCTTATGACCTTTTTGACGGGCATAAAATGCTAACGATAATCCAGCAGGACCTCCTCCAATAATACCTATAGTTTTACCAGTTTCTGCTGGAATCTCAGGCATCCAGGGTTCATTAGCTAAGTCATAATCAGCAGCAAAACGTTTCAATTGTCTAATAGCAATTGGTTTATCAACAAGATTCCTCCTACAATCACGTTCACAAAAAGCAGGACAGACTCTTCCTAATGATGCTGGTAAAATATAGTCCCGTTTCATTAAAGCTACAGCTTCATGATATTTGCCTAATGCAACTAATGCAAGATAATTTTGCACTTGACTCTTAGAAGGACAGCCATTGTTACAGGGGCCAATACAATCACCATAGTGATCTGAGAGCATGAGTTCTAAGGCTGTTTTTCTTGTATCGATTATAGTGTTACTTTTTGTTTCAACAACATCATTATCTCGAGGATAGGTGGAGCAAGCAGGTAAAACTCGATTATTCACTTCCACTAAGCACAATCTACAAGAGCCATAAGGATCAAGCTCTTTCATCTTACAGACACCTGGGATATGTTTGTTATTTATTCTAACATATTCAAGAATGGTAGTTTTTTCTGGAAATTCTATTTCTTCTTTATTAACTTTAACTTTCATTATAAACTCACTCCACATCGATTGCTTCAAAGCGACATGCTTGATAACAAGCGCCACACTTTATGCAAATTTCTTGATTTATTTTATGTTGTTCTTTCTTCTCACCAGTTATTGCATCCACAGGACATTTCCTTGCACATGCCCCGCATCCCGTACACTGGTCATTAATAGTATAAGTAAGAAGTGGTTTGCATACTTTGGCTGGGCATTTCTTTTCGTTTATATGAGCTTCATATTCTTCTTTGAAATATTTAATTGTTGTAAGAATTGGATTTGGTGCTGTTTGTCCGAGACCACATAATGATCCTGATTTTACTTTGGGTGCAAGATCCAGTAATTTATCTAAATCCTTCTGAGTACCTTTTCCTTCAGTAATTCGATAGAGTATTTCCCACATTCGTTTGGTTCCTAATCGACAATAGGTGCATTTTCCGCAAGATTCGTCCACTGTGAATGCCAAAAAGAACTTAGCAATATCAATCATACAAGATTCTTCGTCCATTACAACCATACCACCGCTACCCATTATAGCACCAGTAGCAGTTATAGAATCATAATCGATTGGTGTATCAAAAAGTGAATAAGGAATACATCCACCTGAAGGCCCTCCCATTTGTACTGCTTTTAGCTTTTTGCCGCTTTTAGTTCCACCACCAATTGTTTCTAAGATTTCTTTGATGGTAATACCCATTGGAACTTCTACATTTCCACCACGTTTAATTTTACCAGCTAAAGCAAAAACTTTCGTTCCTTTACTTTTCTCTGAACCATATTGAGCAAAATTCTCCCAACCATTCCTTATAATCCATGGAACATTCGCCCATGTTTCGACATTATTAATATTGGTTGGTTTTCCTTTATATCCTTTAGTTGATGGATAAGGTGGTCTAAGATTTGGCATTCCTCGCTTTCCGCCTAATGAAGCTAAAAGTGCTGTTTCTTCTCCACAGACAAATGCTCCTGCACCTTCCATAATTTCTAAGCTGAAAGAGAAACCACTATCTAAGATATTCTCGCCTAGAAAACCTCTTTCCTGAGCTTGTTTAATAGCTATCTGTAATCTTTTAATAGCTAAAGGATATTCAGCACGACAATAGATGAAACCTTCCTTGGCACCTATGACATAAGCACCTATAATCATTCCTTCAATAACACGATGGGGATCTCCTTCGAGAACATTGCGATTCATAAATGCTCCTGGATCACCTTCATCTGCATTACAGACTATATATTTTGGACCTCCATTTGCTTCTCGAGTAAATTTCCATTTTAACCCAGTAGGAAAGCCTGCTCCTCCTCTTCCTCTTAAACCGGATTTTGAAATAATATCAATTATCTCTTCTGGTTTATAGGTGAAGGCTTTTTTAAGAGCTTGATACCCCTCTACTGCAAGATATTCATCAATATTTTCTGGATCAATATAGCCTGAATTTTCTAGAATTATCTTTACTTGTTTTGCAAAATAATCATCTACATCCCAAGTTACTCTCTTAGGTGAATTAAAGGTGTCTTTCTTAACTAGGTATTCATCCACTACTTTTCCATTAATGACATGATTTTTAATTATCGTTTTTACTTTATCAGCTGTAAGATTGCCGTAAGTATAAATAACATCATCATAAACAATGTCAATCATTGGTTCTCGGTAACACATACCAATACAACCAACATTCTTTACTGGAATATCTAGTTTATTTTCTTTGAGCTGCTCAAGAAGAACTGTTTTAATTTCTTCTGCACCAGCAGCTATTCCACAAGAGTTCATTCCAATGCAGATTCTTTTGATCATTCTAATTCATCCTTCAAAATTTTCTTCGCAATTTTTCTCACTGCTGCAGGAGTTAAATTTCCAAAAACTTTCTCATTTACCATAATAACAGGCGCAAGGCTACAACATCCTAAACACGCAACTGGTTGTAAAGTAACCAATCCATCTTCAGAAGTATTATTTTCCTTTAAACCTAATTCATCCTCTATTGCTTGAGCAATGTTTACAGCTCCATTAACATGACAAGCTGTTCCATGGCAAACTTTCACTACATATTTTCCTAATGGTGAAAAATTGAATTGAGAATAAAAAGTAGCTACACCATAAACTCGACTTAGTGGTATATCTAAATATTTAGCTAATTCTTCAAGAGCTTCCTTATTTAGATACCCAAATCTATCTTGGATTTGTTGTAGTAAAGGAATGAGTGAATTGTTCTCTTTATCATATTCACTAAAAAATGCTAGATCCATTTTGTTTCACCTATTAATGTCGCGGACTTTTACATTATTCTACCTTTAAGATTTTTGTTATGTTTACGAAACAAAAAATCAAGATTTTTTTATAAAAAAAACTTATTTAGTTTACTTTAATACTGAAAAAAGAAAAAAAGTAGAAATAAAGGGCAAAATGCCCTCTAAAAAGTTTGTTTATAGGACACCTTGTGCAAGCATTGCTTTGGCAACTTTCATGAATCCAGCGATGTTAGCACCAACAACATAGTTTCCTGGGAAGCCATATTTTTCGGCTGTCTTGTAAGCAGTATCATGAATGTTTACCATAATTTTGTGAAGTCTATCAGTAACTTCTTCAAAAGTCCAAGCTAAACGTAAGCTGTTTTGTGACATTTCAAGACCTGATGTAGCTACACCACCAGCATTTGCTGCTTTACCTGGACCAAAGGATACACCTTTTTCTATGAAAAGTTCTACACCTTCTGGAACAGTGGGCATATTTGCACCTTCACTAACAGCAATAACACCTGTCTTAATAAGTGCTTTAGCTTCATCTAGATCAACTTCGTTTTGTGTTGCACATGGAAGAGCGACATCTATTTCTGGAGCATACCATGGACTCTTAAGGTCTTTGTGTTGGTTATAGGTATAATATTCTACACCTTTGAATTTCTCTGCATATTCAGAAATTCTTCCACGTTTTACGTTCTTTAAGTCCATAATAAATTCCCATTTCTTATTATCAATACCTTCCTTGTCATAAATGAAACCAGTTGAATCAGAAGCAGTAACAACTTTGCCACCTAATTTATTGACCATTTGGATAGCATATTGGGCTACATTACCTGAACCTGAAACGGCAACAGTTTTACCTTTCAAGCCAGTTTTATCGCCACGAGCTTTGATCATTTCTTCAGCAAACCAAGTTGCACCATAACCTGTTGCTTCTGGTCTACCTAAAGACCCACCGTATTCTGGAGCTTTACCAGTTAGAACACCATGCCAAACATTTTTGATCTTTCTATATTGACCAAAGAGATAGCCAATTTCGCGACCACCTACACCAATGTCTCCAGCTGGGACATCTATATCAGCGTCAATATATTTGTAAAGTTCAGTCATAAATGATTGACAGAAGCGCATAACTTCGCCATCTGATTTTCCTTTTGGATCAAAGTCAGAACCACCTTTACCACCACCCATAGGTAGGCCAGTAAGGGCGTTTTTGAATATTTGTTCAAAAGCTAAGAATTTGAGAATTCCGTCATAAACTGAAGGATGGAATCTTAAACCACCTTTAAATGGACCAATTGCACCATTGAATTGAATTCTAAAACCTCTGTTGACTTGTACAACGCCTTTATCGTCAACCCAAGGAACTCTGAAATGAATTAATCTTTCAGGTTCTACTAATCTTTCAACGATTCTAGCTTCAACGAATTCTGGGTGTTTTTCAAGAGCTGGTTCAATTGAATCCAAAACTTCTTTTACTGCCTGATGAAATTCAGGTTCGTGAGCGTTTCGTTTTACAACTTGCTCATAAATTGGATCTGTAATCTTTCCCATTTTGAATTACCTCAATAAATAGTTATTCGAGGATAATAATTGACAATAAATCTCCTCTATTGGGGATTTATTTGTACTTCTAATTGAAGTTACAAAAGCTCAACAATAGATGTATATTTAAGAACTTTTTCCAACTTCTGTCAATTGACCTTCTGTATAGTGTCTTTGACCTTATATTATTTTTTATTAAAAAATGAAAAAATTAAATTGAAATATTTTTATTTGTGAAAAATTAGTTCATATTTGAAAAAAACATCAGAATATGATAAGCTGGTGAATAGTATATACGACATAAAAAAACAAGATAAAGCAGCATTTATAATGATTGCAATTGGCATTATACTCACTTCTTTAGTTTGGATTTGTGATATTGCATCCTTTGCTTGGCTAGGTAATGGTTTCATAATTGATTTCCTTCTTTTAACTTTAGCAATTATCTTAACCATTGTAACCACTTATTTCTGGTTTAGATTAAAAGATAAAAGAGAAAAAGTTGTTTTAGAAACATCTGAAAATCAAAAATCAATTATTGATGATGAAGGAGAGAAAGTGGCTTTTACTTGTTTTAATTGCGGAGAAATTATAATTGAAAAAGATGGCTTGTGTCCCTCTTGTGGTTCACCCAAACCTGTTTGTGCTGTGTGCTTCTCTGAATTAACGAGAAATGATGAGGTAGTAAAACTCTCGTGCTGTTCATTATATGCTCATAAACAACACATCTTTAATTACCTCGAGATTAAAGGTCAATGTCCTAAATGTCAACAAGAATTATCAAAAGAAGATTTAGAAGAGGTTCATTTTTAATTCTCTAAAAATTTCTTTCAATTCTTTTCTTTATGAGTGGTGATAATTTTATAGGAACCATGTTTCAATTTATTCAATTTATTCATATTAATAACAAGTGCAGTCATTTGTTCTGTTGTTCTGGAATATTTCAATG
>JAEORM010000245.1 GCA_016840905.1 Candidatus Gerdarchaeota archaeon
CCAATTGATTTAACGATTTGTCTTCAATCTCAGTATCTGTAATTTTTTCTTTTGTCTCTTGTGCAGCTTCTTTTAATTGACCTGTTTGTGTTTCTGGTTTTATCGGAATGAAAAACTCAGTTGCTATGTTAAAAAGATTTGTGAACCTTTCGCTAAAAACTGTTGCACTTTTTGCAGAAATCGTAATATCATTGACCTGCGGGATTATCATCAAACAGAAATTAACACTCTTGCAAAGCAAATTATATTTCTCACATAAATCATCGGACCTTTCTTTAAACAATGGTTCAAGCTCCCGAATCTCCAATAAATCATCTTTTATAGAGTCCAATGCCTCTTTGTTTTTTGAAATTACATCCTGTCCTCCAGTTAGATTAAAAGACGAATAATCATCCAATAAATCATTAGTGATATATTTTAAAAGTTTTACGGGGTCTTGCTGTTTTCTTTCACCCGTCTCATCAAACATCCTACCGTATTTCAATTCTTTACTTAGTTCAAATATATATCCTTGTAGTTTTTTTTTGCATAGTCGGTTATTTGAATAGCGTTTCAATAGATTCCTTATCTCGCTAAATCTCTTATCGAACCGTGTACATTCAAGACCCCTGGTATTATAATACTCGACAACATTATCCTCAAATTCATTCAAGTTGCTTGTAATTTCTCTCTGGTTTCCTTCACTGACAGATTCGTATATTTTTTTCAATTTTTTTTTTAATTCAGCCATAGTCGTCATTCTTTTTGCTTCTCCTGTTCCTTAGACTGTTGCCCTTTGTTTTTCATCGCCGATATCTCTGATTTCATCTCGCTTACCTGTTCCTCAAGATATTGGATTTGTTCATCATTTCCATTAGTCTCTTGCTGGATATCAGCCATTGCTATATCAATTTCTTTCCTCTTTTGAGCAGCATGAATAATTTTATCATCCGTATTCATTCCAGCAATCGTTCCCTGTTCCTGTGCATTTGCCGTAATTTCATCCATCTGAGCTTCATATTTCAGATTTCTTGCCCTAAACACTTGGTTCTGCGATTCAAGATTTCCTACCCTTTCCTGCAATTTTGAATTTTCTCTTGTTAAACGATTCAACAATTCCATATTTGTTTTTTCCCTTTCTTTTGCAGTTATGGCTTCTCTTTTAAAATGTTCTGCATCAAGAAATGACTGGTCTTTTTCCTGAACAAGCCTATGTATTCTCCTGCCTCTTGCATCAACTTCATCAATCAACTGCTGCACTTTATTTAGCATATGCTGATTTGGTATGAATTGAAAATTTTCATCGCTATCGTCCAAATCAAAAGTTTTTCTTGCCGTCAAAATCATTGAACCGTCTTCATGAACAACAATATCATCTAACTCTCCAGATAAAGGATTTTTTCTATCAAGAAATGTATCAAAAATTTTTTTATCTGGTGGAATCGAAAACCCATTTTCTATTTTTAATCCTTTGATTCTTCTTCTCTTTTCGCCAAGAGACTCGTCAGTTTCTTTTCTATCCCATGTTACAATTCCAACTAATTTAAAACCATGGGTTGTATACAATCTTTTACATCCACATTCTTCTAATTTCTTTAAAGCATCTTCTGCTTTGTAAACGATAGTTTCTTTGCTCATTCTCTCCTCATCGATTTTAAATTTATTTTTTAAAGGTATCTTCTATCGTGTTTATCTCTTCATCATTTATTTTAAAATTATTTTCCTTTACACCATGCATATATGCATATGGTTTTCCATCTTTGTCAAACCTGAGAAGCCAAACCACATTGTCTTTTGGCTGGACTCCCAGGTGATTGACCAATGTTGGCGGTAAACATACTCTATTTTTGCTCCCTACTTTTGCAATATTCAAACTACTGCCAACAAAATTTTTACTTTCACCATCTCTCGAATTCATCTCACTCACCTTGCAGGAACAATCCCACTTAGACCCGTAACATAAAACAACTTTAATATATTTAAATATTCCCACTCTGCCCACAAAACTATTAATTACCTTTTGCATTACAAACAATATGGCAAACGAGATTAGAGGAAACAAATTGAAGGATATGATTATTTACCTAAATTCGAATTGCAATTTGAAATGCACTCATTGTTATGTTCCTAACAAAAATACAAAAAAAGAACTGTCAATTGATGATTTGACTTGGATAAGCAAAACATTTAATATAAAAAATGTAAATCTCATGGGAGGAGAGCCATTTTTATATCAACATCTTGAAGATGCGATAGAAATATTCAAAAGAGTTACAATTACGACAAATGGATTGTTTCTTGCTAGTGACAGTCCTCACATAAATAATTGGATTACTCTTCTAAAAAATAAAAAAGAAACAAACAAAGAGGGAAAAGAAGTAAAAACAATCTCGATACAACTTAGCATTGAAGGAAATCAATTAGAAACCGATGCTGTACGAGGGCAAGGTGTATGGAATAAAGTTATTACAACCGCTAAACTACTCAAGAAAAATGATATTGCCTGCGTCTTCAGATGCAACTACCATGAAAACAATCTCGAATCCATACCCTGGCTTATCGACAATGTTGCTTCC
>JAEORM010000246.1 GCA_016840905.1 Candidatus Gerdarchaeota archaeon
GTGTCAGTTAACTTTTTATTTTTGTCGGAATGAGAAACATTGCTATGTCTGAACAATTTTATTATTTGGCAATTGAAAATTCACATCTGAAACAAATAATGCATACTATGAACAGAGGATATCATCTAGAAGCAATAAAGCAATTGGAAAAA
Organism: Candidatus Gerdarchaeota archaeon; assembly: GCA_016840905.1. The sequence goes on from JAEORM010000246.1 coordinate 153, forward strand.
ATAGAGATAGATGGAAAAGAGAAAAATTATGAATTGATTTTCTTATTAATTGAAAACTATATTGCTATAGGTGATTTTCCCAAAGCTCAACAATTATTGAATACAATCGATTATATGGAACTAGAAAAAAATGGGGCCAAACAAGAAATCTATGTCTATAGTTTAGGTTTAGCTAAAACCTATCTTTATGCTGGACAATTCGAGCAATCTGAGCAATGGTGGGATAATGCTTGGAAGCTAAAAGAAGAATATACCTTAACAAATCAAACAAATGGGCAAAAACTAGATACACAACAAATGGAAACAGATCTCCTTTATATTAAAGGAAAAATTGCTCATTTCAGAGGTAATTTCGATCAAGCAATTGAATACTTTGATGAAGCAATGGTATTAAGTGAAAAAAATGATTTTAAATCACTTCAATTCCATATACTTAATACAATAGCTATTACTTATTATGAAAAGGGGAATTTAGAGGCATCACTTGAATTATTTAAAAAAGCAATTAAGATTGTAGAGTATATTAAAAATAAATTTCTTGCAGTAAGAATTATTGGAAACATGGGATTAATTTATTTTGATTTGGGTTTAGTTGATGAAGCTATAGAACATCATAAAGGAGCGCAACATATTGCTGAAGAAATAAATGATTTATCAGGTATTGCTATTAATCTACATAATATAGGTAGATGTTTTATTTTTAAAGGTGAATTAAATCTTGCTTTAGAGTATATGTTCAAAAGTAGTGAATTTTTCAGAGATCTTAATCAAAAAGACTCTCTCGCAATAACATTTCTTAACATAGGTGAAATTTATTATTCTCGTGGGCAACTTTTGGAAGCTTGTGAATTTTATCAAGAAATAATAAATATGACTGATGAAATCAATAAAAGAACATTAGGTGTTGCTTTAACATATCTTGGTCTTATATCATATGAACAAAATGATAATGAATCAGCAATGAGTTTTCTAGAAAAAGGCCTCCATATCCTTAAGGAAAGAAATATATCAAATTACATTCCAAAAGCACTTTTCCATATCATTCAAGTAGCAATTGATATGGAAAAGATGGATATTTCTAATAAATATTTAATGGAATTAGAAAATTTTAATGAAAATACTTCTGGTACCTATATTAAGCAATTATCTATGCTTGCTAAAGGATTGATTCTCTCTCAAAGTCTAAGAGTTCGAGATAGAGGAAGAGCTGAAGAAATTTTTAGAGAAATCATTCAATGTAAAAATTGCCATTATGAACACCCAATTTTGGCTTTGTATAATCTTTGTAAACTTCTTATAAAGGAATACCTAGAAATTAAGGATAATAATGTTATAAAAGAGCTTGAATCACTTAATTCAGAATTGAGTGAAATAGCTGAAAATAAAAAGAATTACAAATTATTATTAGAAAGTCATTTGATAAAATCACAATTATTAATAATAAACGGAAAAATCTCTGAAGCGAAAAAATTACTTAATACTGCTGAGAAAATTGCTAGAGAACAAGAAATTCACCGATTAGAGAAAATTATTTCTTTGAAAATCGATGAATTATTAAATCAGTTCAATGTGGTTTCTAAAGAAACCAATGATGAGTATTCTGAGGAAGAACTAAAGAAATATGCACTCACTCATTTAGATGAAATACTCCAAAGTCTTGCTCAACAAAAATCATTAACAATCCCAGATTTAGCTCCAGATAAACCTATACGATTTCTAATAATGGATAACAAAAGTGGTATTACAATTTACTCAAATGATTTTTCTAATGAATTTGGTGATGATAATCAACAATTGCTTGGTGGTTTATTAACAGCTTTAAGTGATTTCAGTAAAGAAATCTTCAACAACGTATTAGATACTGTAAAAATAGGTGATCATTCAATTATTTTTGCTAATCGACATACATTAACTTATTGCTATGTTTATCAAGGTTCATCATATTTTGCAAAACAAAAATTAGAATCATTCCTGAAGTATATTGAGAATAATAAGGATTTATTAGATAATCTTGAATATTCTGCTCAATCAGGATATATTTTTGGAAAAGATATTCTTGAGCATTTAGACTCAAGTTTACAAGATTTCTTTTTCTAATTAATTAATGAGACTATACTAATCAATCAAAATCTCATTAATTATTATTAAAAAATGAAATAAAATGAAATTTGGTATTAACAGATCAGAATTATTGTTGCACAAGACAGCTTTGTATTTCGCCAATATACATCCGATGATAATTACCGTCTTTATAGAATTTATCGCCAAAGGTGTGTAGGAAGTTTTCTGGATTAAGATCATGATAATATAATTTCTTACAAATAAGAACAAGCCTTGCTTCTTTGAAATAAATAGTATTTAGAATTTCTAACGGTGAAAGTTCAACTTCTTCCATTTTATTGATATCTTGCCTTGATTTTGCTCCACAGAAATTTAGTATTGAACGATATTTTTCATCGAAGAAATTTAAACTAAAGGTTTCTTGGTTCTCAATAAATTGATACGTATATCTACTTGGTCGAACAAAAATGAAACAGACTGGTTTATGCCAGAGCATTCCTAGGCCACCCCAAGAGGCAGTCATCATATTATATTTCTTATCCGTACCTGCATTTATAATCATCCAATCCAAACCAATTAGCTTGATTGCATTTTCTGTTAAATCTTTAGGATTAATTTCTACAAAAGTCATGTAGATAAAACAATCACTTCAAAATTATAAATATTTGTAACAAAGAGATTACTAAAAAAACATACGTGATTGAATACTAATAGCAAATATTTAAGTGTAAAATGAGAAAATCTAATATGAAGAAAAATGTCAACGAAAAATCTAGTTACTGTAAACCGTGATGTAAAGGATTTTGATTATATAGAAATTCATGAACATCATGAAGGGGAGTTAACAATCTCTCTAGGAGAAAAAGAAGCACTTTCAATTGAAGCTCCAGCTGATATGATAGATAGAATTGAAACTCATGTACATGATAATAAACTTATTATTAAAACTGGAGGAAATATCATTACACGCATTGGGGACTCTTTTAGAACAAGCATCACTAGAAGAAAAATAAAATATAATCTAATTGTTAAGGAACTTATTGGAGTAGAAATTTCAGGTATTTTAAAAGCAACAATTAATGCTATGAAGAGTAATTATTTTATCTTAAAATTCAATGGTGTGGGAACAATTAAGCTCAATTCATTAGAAGCCAGATTTCTTGATGTGAAATTATCCAATTTAGGTAAAATTGAGATCAATGGTCGAGTGGAGGAACAAAAAGTAACCATTAAAGGCTCAAGTAATTATCAAGCTCAAGATTTACTCAGCGAGAAATGTAAAGTAGACCTAAATGGTATTGGAAAAGCCATTATTTGGTGTACAGAAGAATTGGATGTATCCCTTCGAGGTATAGGAAATGTTTCTTATTATGGTTCTCCCAGAATAAAATCTCATGTAACACCTATGGCAAGCTTTCTTAGTCTTGGAAAAAGATAATTCATTACAATAGTTCTAAAGATTGAAAAAAAGAAAATGGTGTAATATTTTCAAACTGTAATTCTTACTGCTGGAAATCCTCTACCAGGCCAAGAAAAATGTAATTGTTTTATTAACCATTTATCGTTTATTTTAATGAAACTAAAGCTTGTTCGAATGGGCCATACAAATAACTCGCTTTGCTCATATTGAAACAAAACTGAACTAGCATCATTTATAATTTGATAAAGAGTTAATGTACTAGATTTATTCTCTTCAGTCATTGCTTTTATCCTATCTAGCGAACGTTTTTTACTAGCCTCAAAAGTTCTGTTTTCCTCTTTAGAAGTTATTCTTGTTGCTGTAGCAAAAACAGTTGCCCATGCACAATTATTCTCAACAATTATATCCGCTTGATCCAAATAGAATTTTAATTGACCAAAATGCTTCCAATCATTTTCGAACATTTCAATAGCAGCATTCTGACCTGTACGCCATTCAAAATCACCTGGATAAATAGCATTAGTCCCAATAATCTGAATGTTTTCATCCAGATGCTTTTTCGCCCAAATATTAACTAATGATAAATCTCTTTTTATGTATCCCTCATAAAACGTTTTCAATATTTGCAAAATTTCTGATTCATCATTAGTGAATTTGTGTAGTCTATTCTTTAGTTTATCAGCTATTATTTCTTCTATTTGTTTTAATTCTTCTAAATACATTAAATCCAATTCCCATAAAATCTAATTTGTTATATTTAAACATCTAATTTGATTATTTTCATAAATCTGGATTTTTAGGGAAATTTTTCTATAGATTAAATAAAATTAAATTGATCAAATATTACAAAAAAAGAAAAAATTAGAAATAATTATTGTTAAAAACAACAGTCATTGCTTTATCATTATCTTTTACTTTAGCCATTTTTGACTTTGTTACTTTTAATTTGATAGAAGCAATGTATTGATCCACTATTATTTTAAATTCCTGTTTTGTGATAGCAAATGTGATAGTTGTTTCTGTATCCGAAAGAGGTTGATATGTCTCCAAAGGGAGAGGAAATTTATAACTGCCAAATAATCTTTTTACTAGAATAATCGCATAATAATCCTTTACCCCAGGTGTTTCAGTTGGAGTTGAATCCAATCGAATGATTTTACCCAATTTTTCACCTTTTTCCGTAAGTGCTATCTTAGAAACCATTTGTGTGTTTTCCATTTTGATAACCGTTATATAGTACTTTACTTTTTACCATTAAAAACACTTGCAATTAAACCACACAAATTATATTGAAAAATGATGGAAAAAAATTATGAATTTAATCAGGAATATTTTTTCCATAATACATTAACTCATAAACAACTGTGGACTCAAATTGTTCTTTTTTACCATCTTTTTCAATAACTAATTTTGAATCACCTAATATTCGATGGTACCATGGATTTTTACCTATTTGATTGAAAAATAGATGAGGACTATTAAAAAGAGTTAATTTTTGTAGTACTAAATCCTTTTTCCTTTCAAGTGTTAATGTGAATTTTAATTTTTCATCAATATATTTGAATTCTAATGCTTTGGAAATGATCTTTTTGGTTTTAGGATGTATCTCAGGTTTTTGGTGAGTAATTGCTAATTTAGAAACATCTTCAGTTATGACACCTTTTTTATCTAAGAGTAGAAGATAAGGCATTTTTTCATAATGATAATCTTTTCCAGCGACTAAATCACACGCCAAGAGGATATAGTCACCTATATGAGATCTCGACCAGTACCAATGGTTAAATAAACTACTTGGGTCAGCATTTCCCCAATTATGATCATGATACCCAAATCCTTTGATTTCTTTTTTAAGACCATTAACTGTTAATGTACCTGTTACTTTACCATAAGGAACTGAAGGCAACCATGCAAAATATTTCTCTTTATCTATTTCATCTTTCTTGAAATAAAGAAAACCATTGCCAGGTCTCCACGCAGTAACGAAATTTTCTAATTTAATGTCAGCTTCAATAGATTTTGTTGAAGCTTTAATCTGGTAATTCTTCAAATCACCTATGAAATAATTATCCTTTATTCGAACCTCACACTTTGCTTTTGAACTTGAATAGTTTTTCTTCCACTTCTTTTCGAAATAAAATTCTTGTATATGTTTCCCAGTTGGATCAGTATATTCTACTACAACCATTGGATAAATTGGAAAATGGGTATCAAAGAATGGTTTTGGACCAAAAATTATTACCAATACAGAACCATCATCTAATTCAGCATCAAAATACCACCATTCAAAATGTCTTCGGTCAAGAGGAGTTCTTTGTCCATCTTCCCACACTTCAGGGACTTTTTTCATCCCTTCCTTTTCATAGTGCTGCAATTCAGTACCTAAATAAACTTGATAATTATTTGGATTCATAAGATTGTTATTAATTTTTAAAATATAAATTTCTCTTATAAAAAAGGGATTTAGAGAAAAAAAGTAAATCATAGCAAATTAGAAATTTCATCTTTTAATTCCTTGATGAATTTACTGTATTCTCCTTTGGAATAGATATCTTCATTTTTGTTATTATAATCAATCGGAATTCCAGGATATGGATCATCCAGATAACGAGGATAAAGATGAACATGTAAATGAGGACAAGAATTTCCATGTATTTCATAATTAATTTTTACTGCTTTTGTTACTTTTTTCAATGCTTTTGCATAAATACTCACTTCTTTCATAAATCCCCATAATTCTTCATCTGATAGATCATAAAGTTCAATCGCATGTATTTTTGAGATTACATGACAAGCTCCTTTGATACACTCTTTTGGTTCCGAATCCAACCAAGTATATTGCAATTCATAAACATCTTCCATCCCTTCTGGCATAGGTTCACTTTTGCAAATTGGACAATTATCAGAATCTAATTGTAATGACCATTTCTCATAATTTGAATGAAAGCTCATTTTAATCTCCTAAAAATCCAATGATTTTGATTTCTATTTATTATTCAATAAATATTACATTTAAAACTAAATTTCATATAAATAAAATTACTTGTCGAACATTGAATTTACAAGGAATTCTTATATAAACTAATGTATTGTAAAATAATATTACGTGTTTGTTGTGATATTATGGCTCTTCTTAGATCTGGACAGAGAATTGCTTATAGTGTTGCAAGATTTGGTACAAGTATTTTTATGAACGTAGTTACTCTTGCATTATACTATATTTATGATAAAGAATTTGGCTTACATGAAAATTCGCAACTTAATGGAATAGCTTTAGCTGTTGGGAAAGTTGTTATAGGTATTGCGAGTTTCGCTTTTGGGTATATTTCAGATATTTTAAAACCAGCTAAAATAGGCCGAAGAAAGATTTTCATTTGGACAGGTGCACCACTATTAGCTTTTTCATTTGTTATGTTAATGACACCGAATTTACTTATTCCATCTGCAAGTGTTATTGGTGTGTTTTTTTGGTTATTAATCTGGAATGCTTTCTTTAACCTCTGCTATGGAGCACTTTTAACTCCTTATCAATCATGGATGGCTGAGATAACAACTCCTGATGATAGACTTTTAACATCAGGACTACAAAATACTACCAATGTGATTTCAACTTTGTTTGGAACAGCATTTGCTTTCTTATTACCAGGTTTATTGAATTTAGATGATGGGTTGACTTTTACTAATAGCATGATCCTCTTAGGTATAATTTTAGCTTTTGCTATTATCGAGGTTGGTATGTTTTTACCATCTTTAATTATGATAAAAGAGGAAAATGTTGAACGCAAAGAAAGAAATATTTGGCGTGAATTTAGAATCGTTCTGTCTAACAAGAATTATGTTATATGGTTTATCGCTCAAGGAATTTATTCCATGGGTTTAACAATAATAACTAGTCTAGTGATAGTTTTTTCTGATAGTGTATTGGGAATGACTGAATTTTATCAAACACTGGTTTTTGGCCTTCCGGTA
>JAEORM010000247.1 GCA_016840905.1 Candidatus Gerdarchaeota archaeon
CGGAATTGTTTCTCGAGTATCTCTTTTAGGCACAGGTTCTGGTATAGTTGAAGAATCAGGAATATCTGTTTCACTAGTAACCGTTTCTACTATTACATCGCGTTTGTCATATGATAACCCTTTTTCTTGCTCATGTAACCGCCCTTTCTCTCGAAGAGTTTTTGGTATTGCTTCCCTTCCAGCATGGAGTGAAACTCTTGGTCGTACTTTTACTATGAAACTTCTATTTTGAGTCATTTGATCGGAAACCATTCCTACACCAGTAGGCATACTTCTCACAAAATCGGAATTCTCGAATTCTTCAGGGACAGATGCTGGTACCCGTTTCAAGAATGCTCGAATATCATCTTCAAATGTTAATAGATGAGTGATCATAACATCTATTTGACTCATAATATCTTTGTGCATAGCTGATGGTTGTTGTGTGACAAGTACTAATGCACAACCTGGTTTTCTACCTTGTTTGGCATATTCAATAAGTGGGTCAGAAGCAGCTGTTTTCTTGTTAGCAGGAACTAATACATGAGCTTCATCTATTAGTAACCAAGTGATTGGTATAGCTCCATCTTCTTCACCTGAATCCTCAAAATGTTCTGTTTTTGAGGAACCTATTCTTGCTTCAAGTATTTTTCGAGCGATAATGCCTACAAGTAATGCTCGCAAACTATCACCAATACGAGGATTGCTGATATCTAATACAGAAATCTTGTTTGGAGAACTTAATTTTGATAATGGTGTACCAACTCCAGCAATAATTCCCCACTCCTTGGCAGCTTCCATACGTGAACGAATTGCTTGTATTGAATCATTTCGATAGGTGTTCACTATGGCTGGGTCATCTAAAGCTGAAATAATATCGTCTAAGGAGAAATTAGGTTTTTCTTCAGAAACTATTTTAAGAGCTTTTTCAAGCACTGTTCCTCTGATTTCGTAACGGTCAATATCAAATGTTCGACACCAATCTTCTATGTGTAAATCAGAAGGCTTTAAGGCAAAAGGTGAATCTACTGTTTCATCACCATATTTTTCATAAATACCAATCGGGGTAAATACTTCAATATTCTCTATTTCACCTGGTTTTAATCCCCAGCGTTCTAATAATAGATTTTCATTCTTTGAGGTATTTTCTTTCTTCAAACCCCAAAAAACGCCTATAGGATCAATGATAATAGTTCCTACACCTAGTTTTGCTTTAGCTATTTCTTCTGCAATAACACCCAAGGTGTAGCTCTTACCAGAACCACGATGTCCTGAAATAAAGACTATGTGGGGGAAACCCGCATCAATGAGTACTTTCTTACCATAAAGTCCATGTGCTCCTTTTTCTGACACTCTCCCGAGGAAGAGTGTTCCTTGGCAACCATATTTTCTAATATCTGATCCTGACCTACCAAGGATGATTGCATCTTTTGTAGGAGCTTCTCTTGCTTCAATAGGTAAGTCTACTTCTGGGGTGAAGTCTTTGAATGAATCAGTGACTTCGTCAATATTTCTTTGGATATTTTCTAACACATTTTCATTGCGAATATATCCTAAAACAAAGAGTAAATCTCGAGGTTGGTCACATTGATTGATTTCGTCTGATAAAGCCTTTCGGGCATCAAAACCTCTTGGACCAAAATCGGGATCATATAATGATTTTATCCAAATAACTTTGTCCAAGTAAGCTGAAGGATTGTTTTCACCTGACATTTCCTTAGCTAGTTCAATGATGTTTGTAGGTAATTCAATTTCCCTATTGGTCATTATATAAGCAGTACAATATGGCCATAATCGCTCTTCTAATGGTAAAGATTCTAAAAGCTCATAGATTTTATCTTTTAATTCACCCTTCTCAAGAGTTAAATTATAGGCTAATAATAATGCACTTATTCTATCATCGGGATCAGGCCAAGATTCTTGTAACTCTAAAATTCGTTCTATATGACTATCTTCAATTCTCAAACTCTCATCACGATGTAGGTAATAAAGTAATTTTATTTCATCCTCTTCAGGAATATAGCTCTCTTTTGTGAAAATATCCTTCAAGATCTCATTGCCTAGTCTTTTAGCATTTGTTGCATATTGTTTATGGTCCGTGATCTCATAAGCTAGCATATTTGCTCGGGCTAACAGTGCTCGCTCATGATCATCAACAATTGAACCATTCAAATCTGCTAATCGATCTAGAACAGTCTGTAAATAGTGACAGGGAGACCTACCAAATTCATACTTCATTTTTATTTTTCACCAACAATAAATTGTAAATAAACTACAATATTTTTTAGTCAATCAAGAATAATAAGATTTGGAATTAATTTTTTTCTTCTTTTTACTTACTTTTGTTCTTTCTCCCTTATAAATGTTGAAAATCAAGTTTTATTTTTTGCAATTTTTTTTGTCAATATAGTAAATATTAAAACAACAATCCATTTTATTTTATACACTTACTAAAAAAAATGATTCAAATGATTAACAAATGTCTGAAGGGCGTACGAAATAGGAAGATGATATAATGGTTTCTCAGATCATAATCTCAAATGAAAATAGCACTAGTTTCTTTTCCATTGGTTCTGTTCAAGATGATGCCACCTTAGTTTCTGCTTTAGGTGGTGCTTTAGCTAGTTTTGCTATTGAAATGGGATTATCAGATACAGGAACTACTCAAGCTAATTATTCTAAGTTTCAAAACGGAATCTTAATCTCTAAATTTTTAGAGGTGGGAAATTACCGACCTTCTATTATGATTGCTGTTAGAGGTTATGATAATCTTCAACAATATCAGCAAGTTTTCTTGATAGATTATGGTACTCTTTTAACAGAAAAAATTCTTTCTGCTTATGAAAAATTATACGCTAGTAATGGTCCTATACCTCTGTTTGCTGAAGCTGTCAAGTTGTTACCTGAGATTGTCAATATACTTTACAAAGATTCACCAAACACCTTAAAGGAATTTATTTATGAAATCGATAAAAATTGTGTTGTATTACTTGATGAGATTTGGGAAAATCAAGCAGATAAAAGTTTACAGCAATTTAATTTTAGATCTTTACAATATCAGCCATCAAAACTAGCTGAAATATCAGATGAATTTGTTGATTATTTCTATAGACAAGGAGTAGCTAATGATGCTTTATTTCCACTTAAGTTTGCTTCAGCACCTGATTTAAGTGTAGTTAAAAAATACCTCTCTGATTATTTGAAAAAGAAAGCAAATGAATCACGAAGTGAATTAGCTGAAGAGATCGCCAAAATCGCTACTCAATTGTACAATATGTCAAGTTCTCGATCAAAACGAGGGAAGCAAGCAGTTGAAAGTGTTGATTTAATTAATGCTAATATGATTTTTGAACAAATTTCCGTTGCTAAATTATCAGATCTTGAAAAAACCCGTGCTAAAATTCTTGATAATGTTTTCACTACTTTACTTCAAAAACTTTATCAGAAATATCCCCTAAAATTCCTTTCAGCTGCTTCAACGACTCCAATTGATATTCAATTTATCGCTAAAAATTTTGAAAAAGCTATCCAGTCTTTGTTAGAATCTTCACTTAAAGAATCACCTCATTATACTAAACAAGTAGCAGAAATTTTGCGTGATGTAGCAAATGAATTTACCCCTGATGAGGCAATAAAGAGAAGCGCAGAAATCATTTCTCAAGTGGAAACAAAATTCATTGAGCGAATAACAAAAGATGATCCCTTTATTATTATAGCTGATGTTGAGCTAAAATCGTTGAGAAAAATAGGCTCTCAGCTTGCTAAGGATTCCTTCAAAAATTATCGTACTGCTCATGATGAGGCAATGGCTTTATGGTATCTTATTCGTCAAATCTATCAATCTTATATAAAATTAAAAACCGCTACCATAACTACCCAAATGAGAATTTACTTGTTACAGAATCTTATACGAAAATATCAATTCCGAAGTGTTCCATTAATTATTTACGATTTAACCAAAGGGGTACTCTCTGATATTGTTGGTTCTACTTCATCAATTGATTCTGTTGTTTCTCTACTTCAAAAAAGCCAGAAAATTTTCGAAAAAGAATCAGGTATAATGATACCCGAAGAGATTTCAAGTGTGATCTTTAAACGAATGAAAATTATCAAAGGAGCTCAAAGTTTTGAGAAGATTGAAGCCTTATCTTATTTCTCAAAAGCATTCTCTTCTGCTTTAGAATCAACCATCGTTAAAGTTCTTGAGATTTTCTTTGGTACCAAAAAGTATCCTCAACCACCTAAGCTATTAAGCGAAGCCATTGAGAAAATAACTGTCACTTCACAAAGTGTCTATTCTATTTGCAGAA
>JAEORM010000248.1 GCA_016840905.1 Candidatus Gerdarchaeota archaeon
ATATTAGTCTTTCTACGGGGGCATATTTCTGATTAATAGGTATGAAGATAGCTTCTGGTAGTGATATGTTTAACCTAGAAGAATGATTAATTATTCAATAGCTTTTCAACATATTCCCAGAGTTGTTGAGTTAGGTTAGTATCTTGTATAGTTATAATGTCAGGTTGTTCGTTAGCTTTGGATAGAATACCACCAGAGGTAGCTGCCAAATCTGGTGCTATAGCAGCATACAGTACTATCTCTGCAGCTCTTGTAGGTGGTTTAGCAAAAGGTTTGAAGAATTTGAACATAAACTTAAGCCATTTAGGCATATCCTTATCTTTCTCAACAAAATTGGTTCTAACAAAACCTGGGTCCACCCCATTTATTGTTACTCCATTATTGCTTAATTGCTTAGCTAATCGTTTGATGAATAATACATTTGCTAATTGTGTATGAGCCAAAGCACTACTAGCTTTATAATTTTCCTTCATCATAAAATCATCGAAATTAAGTTCTTTAGCTTGATGGGATCCAATAACCGAAATAATTCTGGCAGGGGAACTAACCTCGAGTGTTTTCAATAATAAATTTGTTAAAAGAAATCTTGAGATGAAGGAAGTAGCAATAGTTCTTTCAAATCCATCAACAGTCTCTTGTCGTTTAGTGTTATATCCACCAGCATTTAAAATCAGAACATCTAGTTGTTTGTATTTCTTTTTAAATTTTTTAGCTAGATTTCTTACAGAATTCATATCAGCTAAATCGGAAATCAGTAAATCAATTTTTGAATTTCCAGTTTGTTCTATTATATCTTTTACTGCTTCTTCTCCTTTGGCTTTATCTCGACAAACTAGTACTACTCTTGCACCAATTTTAGCTAATCCTAAAGAAGTAGCTTTTCCTATACCGGAATTTGCTCCCGTAACCATACATATAAAATCATCTTTCATTATTCCGCACCTATTTCTCATTTCTTATAAGAATAGCTTGTATTAGTCAACCCCATCTTTAAGCTTTTGCTTTTCTAGTTCTACTTATACTGAAATTAGTCATTTTGTTAAATGTTATTGGTCAATATTTTAGAGGGTTCATTTAGCAATTCTTATCTTAGAATAGTTAATGTTAGAAATACACAAATAATGATTAATGAAATTAACAATGTCCAAATACATCCTTTCACATTTTTGTATTTTCGTTTATTGACAATTGAGATGGAATATATTTGGTCAGAAAATTCCTTCTGTAGTAAATTAAAATTATTAAGCACATTTGAAAGTCCCTTATTATATTCATCCTTAGTTTCATATTCTAAGATATTAACGTAATAGAAAACATGTCTTTTTTCAGGTATGCCAGTCTTTTGCAAAGGAGCTATTGTTAGGATACTATAAATAATACTAACAAGGCATGAAAGAACATATATTCCAAAAAATACTATTGCTGCTATATCAATCCCTCTCTCTATTACGAAGAATTCTCCTAGCAAACCCACCATAGCAAGAACCACTGTTAACAATATACCATTGACTGTAAGAATAGCAGTTGCTTTGTTATCAGCTAAGCTAATTAATTGGTAATTCTGATCAAAAATAGATTTCATTGCTTCAAATTTCAATTCATCTGTCATAGAATCTTTCTGAGACATTTGTATCACGTTAAGGTAATTTTTAATTGGTATCCGTTTCTTTTATTGCTTGGTTCAACACAAATATCACTATAAATTTTTTTTCTTTATAGGTTTTTTTTCACTTCTTCAAGGAATTCCTCACTTTCCATAAAAAAAACTTCTATTGGATTTTGATTTACTATACAATCAGGAACAATACCTCCCCTCTTTTTCACTTCCTCTTTTTGTGTTAATATATTATAATATTCTACTTCAATATCCTCCTTTACTGTCCTTATTAATTCCTCAGTTTTTTTTGCAAAGAAATAACAAAACGAGCAAAATGGATTGATAAAAAGTAATGCTTTTCCTTTATCTTCTGGTAATTTCTTAATATCACTTTCTTTTATTGTTGGCTCATATTTGTAATCCTTCTCTATTGGATAATACAGATAAAATTCATCATCTTCATGAATCTTTTTGAAACCATTTTTTAAATAAAATTTATTTTGTGGAAAACCACTTTGTGCGTCAAAAGCAAAGGTTACTAATGCTCTTGCTTTTTGACCATTAAAATATTCTTTTGGTTGTACCATTTCTTCTATTAATGCTTGTAATAGTTTCTTTCCTATTCCTTTACCTTGTTGATCTCTATGGGTAACAAATATACATTGGATTTCTATTGTTCGCTCTTCTTGTTTTGGTAAATATTGAATAAAACCTAGTAATTCATTTCTTTGGTAAGCTAATTTAGCTATTGAACCGAATTTCTCAAAATAGTGTTCAAGATATTCTCTTTTCAATCCAATACCTTTTATAAAATTAATTTCATCCTTTCTATCTGATGGGACACAAACCTGAGCTAGTTCTGTAAGATTCCTTTCATTTAAATCCACAATTTTAGTTTCTTCCAAGGATATCAATCAACCTTTCCCAGTTTAGAATTATCACTTATTTTCATAATTATTTTACTTATATTTTTTAAAAAAAATAAAAATATCTAATCGAATAAATCAATATTGGCAATGATAAATGGTTCTTGAAACTGACGAAAAAATGGCTGAGGGACTCTCAATTGAATTATTTAATTTAATCAGAAATTATACTCGTGATGTTCCTTATTTTTATGATGAAGGTGTTTGTAGTATTTCATTCATACCTGTAGATGGTGGTAAACTCAGGATTTTTCATCACAAACCAATTAATCCAATTACTAAAAGACCATTGCTTTTCATTCAAGGATTAGGTACATCACCTTGGACTTGGAGACATTTTAGTATTCCTTTTATAGATCGGGGGGAGTTTTATTTCTTGGAGACTCGAGATAAAAAATCAAGTATTTTTAAAAATCGATTAAAAACAAAGATAACCATTGACAAAACTGTTGATGATATTGCTACAGTTATTAATCATCTAGGATTAAATAACAAAGATTTCGTACTTTTAGCCACAAGTTATTGTGGAGGTGTCATTTTAAAAGGACTTATTGACAAGAAATTTACTGCCCCTACTATTGCCATATATGATCCTTTTGTTAAAGTACAGTATTATAGAAAATTAATTTCAGTTTTGCGATGTACCCCACCATTTATTATAGGATTAATACGTTGGATTTTAGGTAATATTGCTTTAAAAGGCGAGAAAAATCAAACACAATTGGAAAGAGGACAAGATATGGTTAGAGAAGCAGTTCCATGGAAATGGCGAAAAGTAGGTGCTGATATTTTAAAATTTGATATATGGAACACGTTATCAAAAATAGATGAAGAAGTATTGATCTTTCATGGACCAAAAGATAAACATCACCCGCACGTTTTATTTGAAACCATAGCAAGGAAAATTCCGAAAGGAAGATACTTTTTGGTGCTATCACCAGAAGAAAAAAGGGAATTGGTCATTGGTATTACAGGATTTGAACTTTGTAAAATTTCATCACATGATGGAATTCCTAAAACACTTGAACTATTTGAAAAAAAAATGAAATATTTTCTGAATCACCATTAGCTAAGACTATAATTAATTCAAATAGGATTTAATTCGTTAATTGAACCATTTAATTTTATATAGTAGATTGTTCCTTAATTCTATGGTTAAAATGGAACAGGAATTAACTGAACAGGAGAGAGCGGTTCAACAATTCGTAACAAAACAACAAAAAGTAAGAATTAATTGGATTCTTACAGTTACTCTTCTTACAATTGATGAGTTAGTTACTATTGCAAACAAGTTAGGTTATGTCATCAAAGGTGAATATATAGCATTACCATCTGAAGAAGAAAAAATACGTGAACCTCAACCATGGAAACCTATTGACCAAGAACCTCTCCGTAGAAGACCAATCATTCGTTCAATGAAAAAACGACCCACATCAAAAACAGACTTAAATTATTCTTATTGTATCAATTGTGGTATTCCATTAAAGGAAGCAGGTCAAGTATACTATTTAGATGGTTTCTGTCAAAATTGTGGGGTAGATTTAGATGGAATATTTGATGAAGATAAATCAACAAATCCTTATCATAAAAAACGCTGTGCAAACTGTGGATCAATTAATCCTACAAAAGCTAATTTTTGTTATCATTGTGGATCAGTAAACATTAATGCTATTTTATAAATCATTGATAGTTTGGAAATTCATTCTTTTTTGATACATCCTTGTTTTAAAATTCTTAAATTTCTTAATTACTAATTCTGCAATATCATCTAATGAGCCAAGACCGTCAATTATAAGATCAGCATTTTTTCGTACAAAACTATTTACTTGGATATACTTTTCTCGAGTCCAATATTGTCCATTTAGATGTTTCTCAAAAACTGATAGTTTTTCTATTAGATCAGCTTTATCTTGTAAGACAAATTCCTTAGTTTGTTCTTTCATGAAAAATTTTCCACCAAAAACCCTCATTAATACCCTTGCCAAACATATTTCTAAAGGAGTGTCTTCTAAAACCACATAATCATATAGATGACCTATATCAGGTCTCTCTCGTCCATGAGGATCTTCTATTATAATATAATTTCGCGGACGTATTTCTTCACCTGATAAAGGTTCAACAATGGTTTTTCCCGCAAGAAGTAATTGTAAATCATTAGCCATGCGAGTGAGGGTAAATTGCTTGGGATTTATTTGATTTTCATCTTCATTAGAACTTTCATTCAAAACATTTCTTTCTAATAAATGTGAATAATTATCAAAAAATAAAGCTGTTCCACGAAGTTTTTCAGTAATTTTTTTCACTAAAGCTGTTTTTCCACACCCTGAAGCTCCAGCAACAACAATAACATATCTCTTTCTGTTCATTTCTCTCCTCCATTAATTTTTATATTCTGTTCTTTGAAGAATTTTAGAACTTCTTGAACTAGGACTTTTGGTTCTTTCATACCATCAAGAATTAGATCAGCATTTCTTTTTACTTTATCACAAACAACTACAT
>JAEORM010000249.1 GCA_016840905.1 Candidatus Gerdarchaeota archaeon
CATTTTGTTGTAGGCGAACGTGATGAAATACCTGAATGGTCATTCAAAAGAAGATTGATTTCATGGGGTGCAAGCGTTATTGGTAAATTCTCCTTATGGATACATCGTGCTGCTACTTGTGGCGATGTTATGAGTGGATTCTTTGGTGCTGATACAAAATATGCTCAAATGGTCATTGAAAAACACCCCAAAGGCTTCCGACCTAAAGGTTACAAAATCATGTTTGAGCTTCTAAAACACTCACGACGTAAAGAAACAAAAGTTAGCAGGGTAGGGTATGTTTTCAACCCTCGTATCAGAGGTGAATCCAAAATTTCCAAAAAACACATTATTGAGTTTCTAAAATCAGCTTTTCCTTAAGAATAATTTCTTAAAGAAAAACTGTTTTTACTGCTGACTCAAAATCAGCTAATTTTGGATCTCCTTCCCATACTATTCGTTTATCTAAACAGATTACTTTGTTACAATGTTCTTTTAATAAACTTAAACTATGACTTATCATTACTATTGTTAGATTTGATTTTTCATGTATCTCAGCTATAAGATCAGCAATATTTTTAGCAACTTTGAAATCCAATGCACTAAATGGTTCATCTATCAATAATATTTCAGGATTATTGACTATTGCTCTTGCTATTCGTACTTTTTGTTGTTGTCCCCCACTAAGATGACCAATGGGTCTTTTGATCATATTTTCCATGCCGACCAATTTCAAGGCATTGAGTATCATCTCATCTTCTTTTGCTGAAAGTGATCTGAAGAATCCTACTTGTGAATATAGTCCCATCCCAACAACATCTTTTACAAGAGCTGGAAAATTCCTATCTATCTGATCTGTTTGTGGTAGATAACCTATTTTTGATTTTAGATAACCAATGCGTTCTTTAACCAAATCTTTCCCAAATAGACGAATATTTCCTCTAAAAGGTTTTACTGAACCAACAATTGATTTTAGCAAAGTGCTCTTTCCTGAACCATTTGGACCACAAATACCAAAGAAATCATTTTTATAAACATCAAGATTAATATCAAAGAGCGCTACATTTGATTGATAAGCAACTGCTAAATCCTTTATACAGATAAGAATATCTTTGTTTTGTGAGCTTTTACATTCATCTTTATACTTGGTTTGCATTGTTGCCATTATTCCACCTTCTGATCAATTTGCTCTTCCTCATCGTGCTTATGTATTGTAGGTTCCTTTTCAGGTAAGTGTTCCAAACTTATTCCAACAGTTTCATCATGATGTTGATGTGGAATGTCTCCAAATTGACAATCAGGATTTTCACAAATACCATCTTTATCAATAATATGTTTACAGAAAGGACATTCTTTTCCAATCTTTCTACTTGATCTTCTCTTTGGCGATAAAATAAACGATACCAAAAAAATGACAGTAACAACTATTGCTATTGAAGCTGCTGAAGCAAGATCCAACATATAGGAGATGAATAATCCTATAACTGATGAAACAATCCCAAAAATAACTGATAAACCAATCATTTTATTCAATTTAAAGGTCCATTGATACGCAGCTGCAGCAGGAGTAACTATCATAGTAAAAACTAAAATTGCACCAATTGCTTTTAATGACACAGCTATTGTTATTGAAACTAATATTAGGAAAAGGTAATTTAGAAAAATAACTGGTATCCCTGAAATAGAAGCTAATTCTTGATCGAAAGTAATGAAGTAAAGCTCCTTTTTAATTAAAAATAAGATTAAAAGAACTAATGTTGAAAAGATGATTAGTAGAATGAAATCTTCTAAATCTAATGTTAAGAGATTTCCAAAAAGTACTGATTTTATATCTGAGGTGTAAGTCTTTTTTAGACCAATAAATAATGCTGCTAAAGCAATGAAAAATGAAAAAACTATACCAATAATTATTTCATCTCTCATCAAACGTTTTTGATTAACATAACCTATACTTATTGCTGAAAGAATTGAAAATCCCATGATGATCAATAATGGATTTTGTACCCCTATTAGTATCGCAAGTGTTGCTCCAGCAAAAGATGAATGAGCAATAGCTTGACCTAAAAAAACCATTCCTCTCAATAAAACAAATACACCAATAATTGAACAGACTAAAGCAATAACAATACTAGCGATTAATGCTCTTTGCATGAAGCTCTCTTTAAATGCTAGGAAAAAATCAACAAATTTCGTCATTCTGCCACCTCAGTAGGTTTTCTGAATCGTACAACCATAACAACAATGAAAGTAGCAATAAATCCCGCACTTCCAAGCCCTATTAGTATCCAGAAAGTTACTGCATCACTTATTTTTGCTGGAGCATGGGGATTCTTTAACGCTTCAAGATTATATTTGATCATTGTAATATAGTTATCAATTACTCGTCCTTGTGCTATTACCAAACCTTCTACATCTTGGACACCTAACAAAGGTGTTAGATCAGCAATTAGCAATCCTGTATCTCGAGCAATCTCTGAAATCTGTCTCTCATCTAATTGTGGTTGATTAATTAATAATGATACATTTTCTGAGTTTATTGTTTCAATAATATCAGCAATATGCTCAGGGGAGGGTTCTTCTCCTTCTGTTTGCTCGATAACGCCCAATCGTTCAATCCCTAATAAATCAAATAGATACATGAACGCTGGATGATGAACTACTACTTTCATTCCTTCAAAATCAGTTTTAGTCGTATTTATTAAATCCAATAGGTTATCCAATTCTATTTTATAGGCATCCTTATTGGTTGTATAAGTGGCATTATTTATTGGATCAAGCACTACTATTTCATCATAGATTTTATCAATCATTGTTTTTACAATGGAAGGATCCATCCAAACATGAGGATTAACAGCATCAATTAAAGGATCATAACGTTCCATAGAAGGATTAACTAAATTTAACACAGGAACCTCTGGATTCGCTAAAAGAACTGCATCAACCCAAGGCTCTAGGTCTTCCAAATTTAATCTTACAAATAAATCTGCATTAGCAACAGCTTCAATCTCACTTGGTGTAGGTTCATACAAATGGGGATTTTCTGAACCTGATACAATACTATTAACGGTAAAAAGTCCTTCACCTATTTGAGAAGCTAAATCTGCAACAATCGATATTGAAGCAACCACACTTAATGGTTCAGCTGCTTGCACATTAGAAATTTGATGATTATTATGAGGTGCTATTATAGCTAATACCATTAATGAAATTACTATTAATATTGTAGATTTACTTTTTCTGTGCACATTCAATTCCCATTCAAACTTTGCTATTCAATGAAGATTTTTTTACTATTAATTTCTTTCTAAGAGA
>JAEORM010000250.1 GCA_016840905.1 Candidatus Gerdarchaeota archaeon
ATGGTAGCTGTTTTATTGTTGGTACAACTCTTTCAGATGATTTTCCTATGCTTAATGCCTATAATGCTACTTACGGAGGAGCACATGAAGTTGTTCTCTCCAAATTCGCATCAGCTGGCGATCTTCTTTGGAGTACCTATCTCGGAGGGGCTTATTATGATTATGGCTATTCTATAGCTATTGCTAGTGATGATAGCATTTACATAACAGGTATCGCTGGTTCATCTTCATTCCCAATTTTGAATGCATACGATGATACTCATATTCTTTATGATTTTGATTCTTTTGTAGCTAAATTTTCTAGTAATGGTGATCTTCTTTGGAGTACTTTTCTGGGTGGTAGTGAACATGAACATGGATATGGCATTGCTGTTGCTAGTGACAATAGCTGTTTCATTACTGGACTAACTTATTCCACTGATTTTCCCATCCTTAATGCTTACAATGATACTTTAGGTGGTGATAATGATGCTTTTCTTACCAAATTCTCTGAGGATGGTGATTTGCTTTGGAGCACATATTTAGGTGGTGAAAGTTGGGATGAAAAAGGATTAGCTGTTTCTGTTGCAAATGATAACAGTTGCTTTGTAACTGGCTATACCAATTCTACTAATTTTCCAATACTAAATGCTTTTAATGAAACTTTTAATGGTGGTTCAAGAGATAGCTTCATAAGTAACTTTTCTACTAGTGGTTCTCTTCTCTGGAGTTCTTATCTTGGAGGAAATGCAAGAGACGAAGGAACCGATATTAATGTTGATGAATTCGGCAATTGTTATGTAATTGGATATACCAATTCCAGTAATTTTCCAATAGAAAATGCTTATGACAATAGCTTCAATAATGGTTTTGATGTTATTATCACAAAAATTTCTTCTAGTGGTTCCATCCTTTCAAGCACATTTTTTGGTGGAAATGGTGATGATTTTGGTGATAGCATTGCTGTGGTTAGTGAAGACAAATATTACATAACAGGTAATACAAATTCAGCTAATCTTCCATTACGAATGGCTTATGATAGTATTTACAATGATCAAACAGATGCTTTTGTAACAAAATTAATTAAAGACAGCACTGGGCCAATTGTAACCAATATCAACCATGATCCAACTAATCCAACTATAGATGATGTTATTACTATTTCTTGTAATGCAGTTGATGATAGTGGTATCCAATCAATTACTCTCAATTATCGAATTAACAACGGAAGCTGGGAAACACTTCCTATGACAATGATTTCATCATATATTTATCAATTGATTCTTTCAATGTCGTTTAATGTGGATGAACATATTGATTATTACATTGAAGTAATTGATAATTCACCAAATCAAAACGTGGTAATTTATGATAACGATGGACAATATTACAAGATTATAATCTTAGATTCTTCAGGTATTTCTGCGTATGGTTTCTTGACTTTTATAGTAATGTTACCAATTATTATATTCATAAAACGAAAAAGAAGGAATTAATTTTCCTTTTTTTTTACTTAATTTTTATAATTTATAGTTCAATATTTAAAAAAGTTTAATTTTTGGGTAGTATAATCAGCTTTAGGAGTTGTAAAATATTAAAGACACAAAACCAACTAAAGATACTGAAGATGATTATCTAACAGATTTAGGTGTTCAAAGCTATGATGATGATAATCTCGAACAAGCCGAATCACATTTTTTGAAAGCTTTAGAGAAAAATCCAGAAAATGATTTGGCCATGTGGTTTTTAGGAGCTATTAATTCACAAAAGAAAAATTGGTCTGTCGCTTTGGAGTATTATGAAAAAGCTGTTAAAATTAAACCTGATAAGAAACATCTTTGGTTTCAAATTGGTTTAACAAATTTTAATTTACAAAATTATGAAGCCTCGAAAGAATCCTATGAGAAAGCTATTGCTCTTGACCAGGATTTCTTAGATGCTTGGATTCGTTTAGGTTTAATTTACTATATATTAGAAGATATTGATTCTATGATAAAATGTTATCTCGAAGCTTATCGAATCAATCCTCATGATTATGAAGCAGTTAAATTACTAGGTTCCGCTTATGATATAAATCGTGATTATGAATCAGCAATCAAATATTTCGAGGAAGCTCTTCTTCTTTCGGATGGCGACCCTATGGCAAAGTATGTTCTGGGTTGTTCGTATTTTAAATTCGGTGAAGAAAATAAAGGTATTCAATTACTAAAAGAAGTTCTCGAAAGTCATCCTGATCATAAACTAACCTTAGATTCTTTGAGTAAATTCTTGGAATTCATAGGTAAAGAAGATGAAGCAAAAATCTATGAGGAACGTTTACGACGACTTGAAAGATAGGTGTGATGATTTATTTCTTACAAGTGAAAATTGCTGCTAATGGACAATTACCAGCATATTGTAATCCACTCTTATCGTTAATAATTTCCTTTGTTGAAAATACTTCTTCTACCTCAAATTGAAATTTTGTTTCTTTAAATAAATAATAATATTCATCCATTTTTCGTCTAATAACTGGCAATCGAAGATTTTTTGCTCCAGGCATTGTCAAATGTCCTTTTTGATTTTGTCTTAGCATTCCTCTCTTATCTAGATTAGTAATAAATTCAGGATGAAGAACAGTTGCTAGTATAAATCCTTGTTTATTCAATATTCGATAACATTCTGTTAAAGCTCGGAAGAGCCCACCTTTTGTTATTTCATTAAAAACCATTGTAGATAATATTAAATCAAATTCTCCATCAGGAAAGTTAAAATTACTACGAATATCTAAGGGGAGATATACTGCTCCGTCAATCGGAAAATTCTTTTTAGCGATTTTAAGTAATTCACTGGATTGATCGGTAATTGTGATCTTAGCTGGTACTTGACCTGAAAATCGTTTCAACAGTAATGGTATAAAATAACCATTACCAGCACCCACTTCTAGAATAGACAAATTATCAATGTAAGGAATTTTGTTCAAAATTAGGTCATTTAGGAGATATTTTTTAAGAGCTCCTCCATGAGAACCTGTAATGCTATGCCATTGATTAGCTATTCTATCATAACTCACTGGAAATCTTTCCTCAAAATTATAGAATGATAGTTTTCAAACTTTTTTTGGTCTTAAATCTTTTGAACAAATGAATTGTTTATAATGATATATGGAATAAAAAAAGAAAGAATAGGAAGAAATTACTTTCTTCTCTTCTTTCGTATTATAAAAGCAAAGATTGGTAAGCCAATAATAATTACTGAAAAGTAATTAGTTGAGACTTGTTTGGTGATGTTATCTTTAAATTTGAAAATAAAACCATCACCATTACCTCCCATAGTGCTATTGTAAGCATTGACCAAAGGAAAATCAGTTGCACTACTAGTCAAACCTCCAATGTAACAACTATCATCATTTCCCATAGCTAAACCATATCCATATTCAGTATCATTACCACCAAGATAACTACTGATGAAAAGCGTTCCACTAGTAGAGAATTTTAAAATGAATGCTTCATTTTGCCCAACGAATTTGTTATCATATGATTGTATAAGGGGAAAATGGCTTGACATAGTATATCCTGTAATATAGCAGCTATCATCACTAGTTACGTCGATACCAGATGGTTTTTCACTAAAAATATCACCAATATAAGTACTCCAAAGAAGATCACCATCTGCTGAGAATTTTAATGCAAAAATATCAAATTCTTCATTGTAACTGGAATCATATGCATTCATTGTTGGAAAATTAATTGATTTTGTCTGACCTGTTATGTAGCAACTACCATCCGAACCAGATGCTGCACCTAATCCCCATTCAACATCACTTCCTCCAAAATACGTACTCCAAAGAAGTTCCATATCTGAAGAAAATTTGGTAATAAAGACATCTACCATACCATTTGGTGTATCATCGTAAGCGTTTTGAATGGGAAAATCAGTTGCCATTGTATATCCTGTAACATATATTTCTCCACTATCTGTTATAGTCATGCCTTCAAGATCTTCATAGCTATTTCCTCCAAGAAAAGTACTCATAAGAAGTGAACCACTTGATGAAAATTTAGCTATAAATCCTTCACTATCTCCTCCATATGTATCATTATAGGCATTAAGCATAGGCAAATTCATGGATTCAGTAGCGCCAGCTATAAAACAGTTATTATCAGCAGTAGTTTCCATACAATTTATGAAATCGTAATCATTTCCACCAAAATAAGTGCTCCAGAGGAGAGAACCGCTGGTAGAAAATTTGGCAACATAACAATCACCTTTATTATCATCACTATAGGTGTCATTGTAAGCATTCACCATAGGTAAATCACTTGATTCTGTACGACCTGCAACGAAACAGCTACCATCACTTGCAAGTGCAATTAATCGACCTGAATCATATCCAGATCCACCGAAAAAGGTACTCCATAATAGTGTATAATCAGCTGAAAATTTTGTTATAAAAGCATCATAATATTGAATTTCATCATCGTAAGCGTTTAATAATGGAAAATTTTCTGATGGAGTGGTTCCAATCACATAAAAACTTCCGTCATCTGCAACAGCTAAATCATTTACTTCTTCAGTGTATTTACCACCTATAAAAGTGCTAAATAGCACATTAAAAGAAGCTGCATTTAAAGCCAATGAATCATCTTTTTGTATTATTTTAGCGGAAGTAATACTAATACCAATTTGCATTACTATTGTTATTAAAAATAAAAAAATCAAATATCGTTTGATTCTTAAAAAAAACATATCATAATTTGTTTTAATTTTAAATTCCCTCCTTATTATCGTTTTGCTTTAAAATTTTTAAAAGTTATGATTTGCTTTTAACACAAAGTATGCCCCAAAATCAAGCTTCTTATAGGTAATTTTCCATAAACTATTCACTTCACCAAAGAACGAAATACATCTTCCAAGGTCTGATGAGACTATGAGCGATGAATTAAAAGAAATAGATAGTAAAATAAAACATTTAGTTAAAAATCTTAAAACTAATCCAGATGAAGCAATTCGCTTTGAATCCATTCAGGAATTGATTTCCCTTCAAGAATTTGCTGAACGAATTCTTCCCGATTTAATTGAAGTTCTTCTTAATGAGTCTAATTATGATGTCCTCTATCTAGTCATTGAAATGATTGGCAATTTTGGTAGTAAAGCTGAACGAGCTGTTTCAGATTTATTAATTTTAACCGATAAGGTCTATGATGATGAAGAAATTTTACAGTTAATTATAGAAACATTTGGCAAGATAGGAAAGAGCGCTCGTAAGGCAGAGAACAAATTGAAAGAAATCATTAGCGAGTATGGTGAAACAAATATTAGGATTTTTGCCATTCAAGCTCTCGAGAGAGTCATTGGGTCTGAAATAGTTGATTTTCTTGATCGAATTATCATAAATGAGGATGAAGATGATCTTGTTCGTGTAGAAGCGATAAAAACTATTACAAAAATAGGTACTGATGAGGTTATTTCTAAATTACAAAAGAATCTTCTTTCCATTAAAAATGAAGATATTGTAGTAAATATTGAAGCAGCTCTAGGTGAATTAGGTATAACTAAAGTTATTCCAAAATTAATGACTCGCTTAATGGATGGTACACAATCTTATGAACGTGCTGTTGCTGCTGAAGCTTTGGGGAAGATTCATGCTAAAGAAGCAATTCCTATACTCCTTGAAACAGCTTTACGAGATCAAGATGTTCTAGTTCGTGAAAAAGCTGTTAAGGCTCTTGGGAACATCAAGTCTAAAGAAGCAACTGATATTTTGGTTCAAATTTTAGAAGAAGAAGATAATAAAGATCTCCGGTTAGAGGTTCTCGATGCTTTTGGTAAAATCGGTGGTCAGGATATTATTAAAACATTGGAAAAAACCATTGAAAATGATACTGATGATGAAATTCGGATAAATGCTATTAATGCTTTAATTGAAATCAATTCTGAAAGCTCAGGAACTATCTTGATAGCTTTATTATATGAAGACTCAAATTTCAACGTTAGAAAAGTTGCTTGTAAGGCCTTAGGTATTATCGGTAAAGAAGAAGTTATTTCTCCACTTGTTGATATTCTTCAAAATGAAGACGAAGATGAAGCTATAATTGAAATCGTTAAGGATACCTTGTTGAAACTGGGTCAAAAAGGTTATACCTCAGCTTTGTTAGGAATTATCAAGAATTGCGATGATATGGATATTAAAGATGAAGCAACTCGAATGATTATTAATATTGAACCAATGAAATCAATACCCGATCTATTAGAAATGCTTAACGATGAGGACTCACTTATACGTTCTTTAACCGCTTTTATGCTAAGTGAAATAGGAAAGAAACTTGGTTTCGATGATTATGAACAATTAATTTTAGCGTATAAATCAGGAGCTGTTGAACGAAATCTAACTCAGAAAAATATTCTATATGAATTGGAACAAAAGAAAAAGGACATCTTGGAAAAGATTCGTTCTGATGAAGCAGAAATAGAATTACAAAAAGAACGAGAAATCAATCTTCGTAAAATAATCAAACGCTATAGTGAAATTTCTCTTGATAGAATGGCTAGTCTTTTGAAATTCAAAGAAAATTTGGAGCTTGAAAAATGGTTGCTCGATTTGCCTGATGAATTAGCTTTTCAAGTACAGAAAGATGTGGTAAAAATTCCCCAGCTATTACAAAGTGAATCACTTGAAGCTGAAGAAGCAATTGATAAAATTATCAACAGTTTCAAAGAAGTAAGCTATAGTACTTGTTATCACTGCGGATATCCAATTGATAAAACCTATAAATTATGTCCAGATTGTGGGAAACCTGTTTTGAAATGTGAAGTCTGTAAATTACCTATTTCCTTTGGTGATGATATCGGTTTTTGTCCTTTATGTGAAGCAAAAGGTCACTTAATACATTTGCAAGAATGGGTAAAGACTAATGGTAATTGTCCTCATTGTATGCAGAAAATTCCTATTGAAGGTATTGTTCCAAAAGAAAATACTGTTCGGAAGAGATAATTCTCTCCCGTTTTTTATCTTATCTTGATTTTTACCATTTATTGAAAACATCCTCAGCAAAACCAAGATAATCTTTAACCGTTAATTTTTTTCCATTATCTAATATTACATACCCGTTAAATCGACCAAAAACTTGATGCTGTACTGATTTAATTATTCCAAGATTGAATTTGCCAAATCGATCAATAATTGGTTGGAAATCCATTTCAAACCTTCCATCACTACTTGTGAATTTCCAAGGTTCAAGGTAATTTTTGGTATCAATATAAAATTCTACTTCAGCTAATTTGTGGGCTTTTCCCTCATAGAAAATCATATTTTCAGAGGCGGGTGTTCGATCGCTAAAACCATAACCTATATTCCACCCAAATGGTTTGCCATTCAAATATCCTGAACTGGACCCCCAATACCAGCGATTTTTATAGGTCCATCTACCTCGTCCCCAATCAAGACCCGCCATAGCACTGTCTGGACTAAATTCGAACACTTTATCACCGATTTTTACTTCTCCTTGAGCTTTCATACAATTGATTTTCTGGTTATAATAAAATGCCGTTCTTTTCTCTTTCCAAGATGTTGCTATAACCATCGATTCTTGTTTTGGGTCCTGGTGTAAAATAATGTTGGCTGACAGTCCCTTATTATTGTCATCCCAAATGAATTTTGGTGCGTTAGCTATAATATGTCTTTCAGGAAGTTTGATTTCATATTTCAAGTGTAATTTCTTATCTTTAAAATCAAGCATGCTATTGCCAGAAGAAGAGGAAAAACCCATTTTACCTCTTGTAAGAGGAGCTATGGTGTCATATTGAACTACTTTTTTTTCTTTAAAGTCTAACATTGCGATAGCTATCAATCCAGCATATCCCAAATCAGATATCGTACAAGTAAAGCCGTGTTCCCTTTTATGATCCATTATATAATAATAATCCCATTCTTTTATACGCAACCAACTTGCTTTAATCTTTGTTCGGTCATAATCCCATAAAAGATCTTTAGCCCATCCTTCTTCAGTTAGTGTTCCATCATCTTTTAACAATGGTATTCTTTTAGTTATTTCATTTTGTTTGCTCATATCTTAGCATTAAGTATAGAAAAAAATAAAAAGTTTCTTAAAGAATATTAGTAAAAAATCAAATCTATTGAAAATAGTTTTATCCTATTCACTGAAGTAAATCCTTGAGAAATACGTTTCGTTTTAATGCCAGACTCCAGCTCTTATTAAATTTATTTTCGTCTTTTATTGTTGATCGAAGAGCTTTCAATTTAATCTTTGCTTCATCTCTTTCTAATAGTGCTAAATTATTTATTTTCATAGCATAAGTTACAAGGTTTTCTAATTCAATGCCTATAAAAGCAAAAGCAACCACTGGAGAATTCTTTTTAACTTGCTCATAGATTTTGAACAAATAATTACTTGAATAAGGTCCTTGAACCTTTTTTTCTAATAAATTCACAACAGTAACCTTTTCATTGATAGCATTATTTCTAAGTAATTCTTCATACATACCTTTTGACATACTCGTTATGTTTAAACCAATCTCATCCTCACCAGTTAACCATTCAACAATTTCTGTAGATATATGTTGGGTAAATATTAGAAGGGTATTAGATAGTAATTTAGTTGAAGGTTTATCTCCAACTAAAACAACAGGTTCACCAATTGCTAATGGATAGATTATTTTCTCAATATTCTTTACATTTTTATCAAGAAAATTTAATGAGAAATATTCTGGGTCAAATGATTTTTCTTTAAGTTTTGTATCATAAATTTTCATCAATAATGAAATAATTTCAGATAAAGTGATTTCATTTTTCTCTTTTACATATGATTCGATTTGTCGCTCTAAAAGAGGAAACAATCGAAAGAGAGTTTTACTATTTTCTTCAGGTACCTTCATCACACCAATTTGTGATATTTCATCTTGATAATTTACTAGTAGATAATAAGCATATTTTTTTTCAAAACAAGGAATGAGTATGGAAAAAATATTATGAGGTACATTATAATCACGTAATTTTAATCCTCTATCAACAAATCCTGCTAGTTCTGTAATACAATCATCGCAATTTTTTGCGGACACTAAATCATAAGATTCTTCTGTATGTTTTATTGTGAATTCACAAATCTCCAGATTAAGAAATGGTTGTTCCAAACCTAAACTATCTTTCATGAAAGCACTTGAAACAATTTCTTCTAAAATAAGCTCTCCTTCACCAAAGGTTAGATTATCTTCATTTCTTGAAGCTAGTAATTCTCTTGTTTTATGTTGTATGATAGAAAGAATTTTTTCCTTCAAATCTAATTCACAAGAAGTAGCTATTTCAATAACAACAAAGATATCTGATATTTCTATAAAATAGGTTGTTCGATCATGGTAATTTATTGATTGGATTTCATCATTTTCAATTGTTTTGGAAAATTCCAAGATTGCACTAATGAGACCACTAGCTAAAAGTTGTTGCTTAATATCCATACTTTTCGGTCTAGTAGCAATTAATTTTCCTGATTTTCCTATCAATGATGCTTTTAAAATTGGCAAATATACCACACCTATGAATCATCTATTTACTTTAAAATACTTTTAGTTTTATGTTGTAACATTTTTTTTAATAAAATCTTCTACCGGAAAAACATATTGCTAAATTAGTAATTATGACAATAGTTGTTCCAAATCTTTCATGGTTTCTATCAATTTATTACCCTTATCAGTTAGAACATATTTCTTTTGGCGATCAGAAGTATCTATCTCAGTAATTAGTTCTTTAGCTAAAAGTTCTTTTAGATGTTGATAGACTGCTTGTAGTGAAATTGTTTGGTCAAGTGCTTTCCATATACTATAACCAAAATTAGCTTCATCCGCACTAATTATTCTTAGAATTTCAATCTTTGTTCCCATGCTTCTAAAAGATTCTACTTTTTTTGTTCTAGTAGTGCTTCTATGAAAGACTCCTGATGTCTTCAATCCACTGGCTGTTATTAGAGCTAAAACAACATCATCTTTTTTCAAATATCCAGAATCGTATAATTTTTCGATTGCTGCTATAACAGTTGCACTGCTCAATTCAGCAAAAATCCCTTCTTTAGTACCCAGTAATTTACTTGCAGTTATCATTTCTTTTTCTGATACAGAGAGAGCTAAACCATTACTTTCTTTTATACTTTCTATAGCTCGTTCTCCAAATGTTGGTTTTTTCACATTAATTGCTTCAGCTAAAGAATTTTTAGAAGTTATTTTCTTAGTAGTTTTTTCATTAGCAATACCAGAATCAAATGATTTAGAGATTTGATCAAATCCTTCTATTTGTACACCAATAATTTTAGGTAATTTTGCTGTATCGGGAATTAGATTGAATCTTTTTGCTTGCTTAAAACCTTTCCAAAGAGAATAAAGTAAACTACCACTCCCCATTGGTACAACTAAATAGTTAATTTCATTAAAATGCTCGTTCTCTGTTAGTTGTTCAACCAATTCAAAAGCTATGGTTTTTGTTCCTTCGATCGATAGAATATTAAATTCTGGTGTTGCCTGGTATCTCCCTTTTTCAATCATCTTTTTAGCCAATTCAAGGCTATCATCAATGGTATCACCAAAATCAACTACTTCCGCTCCAACAGCAAGCATTTGGGTTCTCTTCTCAGTGGAGGTACTTTTAGGGACAACGCAAAAACATTTCATTTGAGCTGCTGCACAATAAGCACCTAATGATGCCCCAAGATTGCCATCTGATGCACAAACCAATGCATCTAAATTACGACTTAAAGCATCAGAAACCATCAAAGGTGAAATTCGATCCAGATAAGAACCGGTGGGATTTTTCCCTTCAAACTTTAATAATAGTTTTAATTTCCCTTTGAAGAGCTGACTTGCTTCTCTTATTGGCGTGTTTCCTTCACTTAAGGTAATTGTTTTGGCGAAATTTGGCAAGAAATTCTTATAGCGCCAAATTCCTCTTTCCTCAGTTATAATACCAGCTTTTTCTCCCTCTTCTTTTTCATATTGAAAATCAACTGCATTAGCACTACACTGAGGACATGTCAATGAGCGTTGTAATGAAAATAATTCTGCTTGACAATTTAAACAGCTGATTTTCTCTTTCACTATTAAACCTCATTTTTTCAGTTTATAATTAAATTACTCATTATTCCATATTTCGCATAAGTTTTATAAACTTAATGTTACAACTTTAATATACAAGTTATAACTTGTATATTCCAAGGAGGAATTTTGACATTGAAAGAAATCTTTCCTGAAAGGCCCTATATGAAAGCTGGCGAAAGAACACGAATATCTTCATCGAATGTCGAATTAATTCGAGCGACTAATCGTGTTAAAAGAGGTTTCGCCCGTATGACTAAAGGTGGGGTTATAATGGATGTCACAACAGTTGAACAAGCACATATAGCTGAAGATGCTGGTGCTGTTGCTGTTATGGTTCTTGACAAGCTACCTATAGATGTTCGACGAGCTGGTGGTGTTGCAAGACCTGCCTCTATTCCAATTATAACTGATATTCTTGATGCAATAACTATTCCAGTGATGGCTAAATGTCGAATTGGTCACACTTATGAAGCTTTAGTATTACAAGAGACTGGTGCTGATTGTATTGATGAATCAGAAGTATTAACTCCTGCTGATGAATGGCGTCATATCTGGAAGTGGGATTTTGTTACTCCTTTTGTTTGTGGTGCTCTTGATTTAGGGAGTGCTCTACGACGTATTGAGGAAGGAGCAGCTATGATTAGAACAAAAGGTGAACCTGGTACAGGTAATGTTGCTGAAGCAATTCGTCATATGAGATTGGTCAATGATGAACTTGCTAACCTCAAAGGTTTATTAGATGTAGGTAATCACCAACAACTCATGGCAAAAGCTCGTGAGATGAAAGTATCCTATGATATTGTTCTTGAAGTAGCTACACTAGGTCGTTTACCAGTAGTTAATTTTGCTGCAGGTGGTATAAGCACTCCAGCGGATGCTGCAGAAATGATGATGTTAGGTGCAGATGGGATTTTTGTTGGTTCAGGTATCTTCAAGAGTGAAGATCCATTACAAAGAGCTTCTGCAACGGTTCTCGCTACTTCTTATTGGAATAAACCAGAGGTTGTTTACGAAGCGCAAGAGATGGTTAATGAAGAAAAAGCCATGCTTGGTTTAACTGGTACTGAAATGAAATTTAGTATGCAAGAACGTGGAGCTGATTCATAATGTCTGTTAATAAAGAAATACAAATTGGTATTCTAGCTGTTCAGGGTGATGTTCTCGAGCATGTTTTAATGATGAATGAAGTGCTTGAAAATAATAAAATCAAATCAAAAACGATTTTAGTAAAAACTCCTGAACAAATAGACGAACTAGATGGTTTGATCATTCCTGGCGGTGAAAGTACAGTCATGAGCCGTCTTGTAACTGAGAAACGATTTGGTGATGTTTTAGTTAAGAAAATCCAAGAAAAAGTAAAGAAAGGTATGGCTATTTTTGGTACCTGTGCTGGAGCAATTATGCTTTCGAAAAAATCCACTGACCATGTTGTTGAAGGTTTTTCACAAGCTCTATTGGAATTAATGGATATAGATGTAATTCGAAATAAATATGGACGCCAAATGGAATCCTTTGAACGACCATTAACTATAGAAGCACTTGGTAAGAAAGAATTTCCAGCTGTTTTCATTCGTGCACCCGTTATTCGTTCAGCAGGTAAATCAGTTGAAATCCTTGCTAGAGATGATAGCGAAATCTACGTTGCAAAACAAGGAAAATTATTGGCTGTTACTTTTCATCCAGAATTAACTAATGATACACGTATGCATGAATATTTCTTAAAAATAATTAAAAGTTAAATTGATTGGTATAAGGCGTTTATTCTAACGCCTTTTCTTCTTTTCCATAAGGGAATCTTTCGCCTTTTAGATATCGTTGATGATTATTTTTTATAAATAATAATATGATAAATCCAAGAAAGAACGTACCTAATAAAGATATGATAGCTATTTGATAAGCTAATGTCTTTCCTAGAGGAAGGCTTGCTGATAAAATAAGAGAGAATATTAAAGGCCCAAAAGCTGCACTTGCTTTTCCAGAAATTTTCTTAATTCCCATATATTGACCTATTTTTTTAGGTGGAGCAAGTTCCAAAATATACTGTCGTGCTATTACCCAAATCGCCCCCATTCCAAACGATAAGACGATCGATGCAAAATAAGCCAATATTTTCAATTTATGTTCAATAATTCCAATTTCTGGATCAAAAGTTGTTTTATAAGTTACTCCAGCCAAAACAGCTAACACAATCCCTACTGCCCATGCAGAAGTGGTGATAATGATTCCAAATCTTGGTCCTCTTTTATCAATGATCGGTCCCATAACATAGAGAAATCCTATACCAACAATTATCCCAATAAAAAGAACAATTCCTGATCTTGTTTCACCAAATCCAACCCCCTCTCGCAAATAATCCACTAGAATTGCAATACATGTCCCTACCGAATCATTAACTAGAAACCAACCCAATAAAAATAATAACATCCCTTTATTTTCAGTAAATATCTCTTTGATTGTCCTACCAAGTTGGATAAAAGTGCTTTTTATTTGTCTGCTAATAGCTAATTTCTCTTTTGATTCATTATATTTCTCTTTTACCCATAAAAATGGTATTAATAATAGAAAATAGAATAATGCCGCAAAAAAGAACATCCAAAAAACAAAGTTAAGTTGAATATCTTCTGGTGCTACTATGTGATTAATTACATCATCAGCTTTTGTTGCATTTCCAAAAATGATTGGTAAAATAAAAATCAATAGAATGGAGAATATTGTACCCACATACCCAAATGCTACCCCAAAAGCAGAAACCTTTGCTCGAGATTCTGTTGAACAAATATATGGTAACATTGATTCATAATAGAGATTTCCTGCTTGATAACATACATTTGCTACTAATAGGAATGTTAATCCTAAAAGGAATCGCGATGATAAAGCGATAAGAGGTATTAGCAAAATAGTTGCACCACCGAAAATTAATACCGTAAGTTTTCTTTTACCCATAATATCTGAATGTGCACCTAAAATTGGTAGTAAAATAGCTACAATAATGTTTGATATCATGAGAAATGTACTGATCATAATATGGGCTTGATCAAAGGAATATCCTTGTTTCATACCCACTAATTCTCCCCATTGATACAATGTAATAGAAATGATAGCCATAGCAAACACCGTATCAGCTGCATCATAGAATGCCCAAAATAGAACATTTTTCTTACTAGTAGTAATTTCTTCCTCAACTTTTGCTAGTTCGATAATTGTTGTGTTTGCTATATTTTTCTGCCCTGTTATACCATCTGGTTCAACCATATATGCCACCCAACTGCACTTTTAGATTTATTAATATTCATTAGTGATTATAAATACATTATTCTTATAGGTAGATATTTGGAAATTGCAGTGAAATAAAATGCCATCCTATCAAATAAAACAATGTTCAAGAAATGATATCCCTACTTTTTCAGCGATTATTTGTAAGACTTTTAATGATAAATACAGTTGCTTTTTCACGGGATTAACAGAACAAGAGTATATTGATCTTGTAACTGAATTAAACCTATTAACGTATGATAAATTTGGAAATACTAGCAAATATCTCCTACAATACAATAATGAAAATGTTGCTGCATTAGAAATTTATGCTGAACGTCGAAAGAACATTCCATTAGGTGCTTCACTAAAAATTCTTGGTAAAAAATATCATTTTCTCAAAGGATTAAAAACCAGTCTAATGCTTATGGGTTTTGGTCCACCTTATTTTCTACCAAAAAATACACTCTTTATTGATAAGATAGGTGTTTTAAAGGAACATCAAAGAAAAGGATATGGAAAAATATTACTTGATTTTGCTTTTAATTTAGCTAATGAAGAGCATAAACAAAATGTTCAACTAGATGTAATAGCGAAAAATTTCAAGGCTATCAATTTATATCAGAAACTAGGATTTAAAATAATTGCAACCTCTAGTGTACCATTAAGTGAACTCTTCATGGGTATTTCAAAACATCATCGAATGCAGAAAGATTTGATATAAAATTAGTTTTTTTTTGGTTACTTTCAAAAAATATTTACAGCTAATTTTTCTTTTTTAATCTATGAATGATAAAAAGATAATAATTGATGGTTCAATTAAATACGGATCATTTTTATCACGTCCAAATAGATTTCTAGTTAATCTTATTCCTGAAGGATCTATTACCTCCGAAAAAGCATTTCTTCATGACCCTGGTAGAATGAAGGAATTATTATTGCCTAATGTAAGATTAATCATTCGTAAACCTTTACGACAAGAAAATCGCAAAACCAATTGGGACATTCTTGCTGTTGAATATAATAATTCTTTAGTAATTATCAAATCCAGTTTACCTAATGTTGTGGCTAAGGAA
>JAEORM010000251.1 GCA_016840905.1 Candidatus Gerdarchaeota archaeon
ACATCATCTTCTGTTGGTTCAAAGTCATCTTCCGTTAGTTCAAAGTCATTTGCTTCTGATTCTGAGTTTTGACTTTGTATTGTTTCTAAAAGTAAAGGAGGAATTTGTATTAGTTGTTGTGTGCTGTTTTGTTCTTCTGTAGTAAAGGAATCTGTATCTGTAATATTACCATTTAATGCTTGATGTCGTACTCGATTTAAATTAGATTGCCAATGTTGTTGTGCTCTTTCTGCACTACTATCTTTTTTTGCAAAGACTTTTAGATCTGATTTAATATATCTCATTAAATCTTCGTCGGTAAAGTTTTCTGGTAATTCAAAGCTTTTTGTCCATCCCCATCTAGGATTGATTGGTAATGGATATCCAAAATGTCTTGCGAGATTTATAAAACCACAGATTTCTTGTTCAATTTCTTTTGCTGTCATACCTTCTTTACCGAGTATTAAATAGTAAGCATTGTAAGATTTTCCTTTGTTGGAAGAGCTTTCTGCTTTTTTTTCTTCCATGTAGTTATTTGTGTTGTTGTTATTTTCTTCTTGTTTTATTGTGATAAGGTATTTTTCAGCATCTTTTCTTATTGTGTTTAGTGTATCTATTAATTCTGGATTGTCTGGAAGAAATACAAAATATTCTTCATTAGGTTTAAATTCTTCAGGAAATGGGTTGTTTGTTTCCGGTCCATGATTGATTGCACCACTTGTTGCTTCATTTAAATAAACAATAGTTGCGAATTCATCAATTGTAACAATTCCTTTATTTGGATCTTCTATCATTGATAAAAAAGTTTCCATTTCATCATATAATTGTTGAGAAGAATGATCTCTTTTAGATGCTGTTGTAAGAATGTCGAAATCTCCAATAATAGGACATTCGTAGGTTTTAAATGAATTTGTGCTTGTATCAATTTCTACTTCAT
Organism: Candidatus Gerdarchaeota archaeon; assembly: GCA_016840905.1. The sequence continues at coordinate 917 of JAEORM010000251.1, forward strand.
TAGTTTCTTCATCTAAATTAACATTAATATACCTTAATATTTCTACTTGTTGTGTTTCTATTTCACTAGATGAATTAACTTGTTCATATTCTCCGTTATTATAATTATATTGATATTGAAGTAAATTTGTTGGTTGAGAAAACAAATTAAAAATCCAATTGAATATTCCCCCTTCTTCTTTTTTCCATATATTAATAATAAAGATAGGTCTACCTTCCTCGTCTCTTTCGAGATTTCCATTGTTATCAATAGCACAAAGCAAATCATATTTTTCTTCTTTTTGATTTAATTCTAGTCTTACTTGTTTAGCAACTGTTTGTATGATATTTGCTGAATTAAATTGTTCTACAAATTGTTCAGGTGTAAGCTTTTCTTCGTCATCTGTTTGCATTTTTTCGTACTCTTGTAAGAGATTGTTGTATGCGCGTTCAGATTTTTTAATAGTTTCATCAATTGCCTTTTGTAATTGTGGCCAACGGGATTCTGGAGCTTTACTTAATTTAATATTAGCAGGTGTGCATCCTTCCATTGGTTCGTAATCTGATACTTTACCTTTAGCATCTAAACCTTTGTATTTAGAATTTGGAGAGTATTTTTTTGAACCAAACGGTCTTAGTATTACCATTGTATTGTTTGCCATGCAAAATTCTAGTATAGTTTGAAAAACTTCGGGATTTATTCTTTGATTTTTTAAAATAGAAGTTCTTAGAAATCTTATTAGATTTTCACGAGAGAAAGTACGTGACTTCCTTCTTAATTTGTTTAGTTCGAATTGTTGATTAGCACTACTATTTGATTTTTTAAAATCGGGTCTGCGTGCGGATTGAGGTACATTTTCTTCTTTCATTTAGCTCCCTTTTTAGTTTTTATAAGTTTGCGCGGATTCACTGATGATATACTAAAAAAGATGTTCTGACAAGATTTTTTGTGTTTTTATGTATGTGTTAAATTTTGATTTTTAGAATAATGTTTTTGAATGGTGGTGCCGATTAAAGGACTTGAACCTCCAACCTACTGATTACAAATCAGTTGCTCTACCAATTGAGCTAAATCGGCCTGAATTTAGTGATATACAATTGTTTGTATAGAGGTAATAATTTACATTTTTATGTACTAAAAGTCAATAAAAAAGTGGACTGTATAATGATTTGGGACTATAATTGTTTGTAATAATCTTTTAGATTTTTATTGAATATTATTTACAGTTTATTACAATAAATCTCGCAGAAGCTTGTTTAAAGCTTTTTTTGTTTTATGCCCAGATAGCTCAGTCGGTAGAGCAAAGGACTGAAAATCCTTGTGTCGGCAGTTCAATTCTGTCTCTGGGCACCATCCGCTTTCGCTAATTTTAGCTAGCTAAAATTTAGCTTCAGCGCGACTTGTCGTGATGTAGCGTGCGAAACGTGATGTCGCGCCGTAGTGAGTAGAACGAAACGAAGGCGGGCTTTAATTGAGTTCTTCGCTCTTCGAGCTACGAATGGCTTCACCATCCGTCTTCGTATTTACTACGACGGACTTCGTGAGAATAGCGAGTAGTTAAGTGAGAATATCCTGCGTAGTTCCGAAGGAACGAAGTACGGATTGAGATATATTATATTTTTCTTGGAGTTTATTAGGTATGGAGAAAATCAATTTTTATTTAATGTTGGCAGCTTTTCTTATTGGTACTTATTATCTCTTTAAGTTTCTAGGTTGGATTTAATCTTTTTTATTTTGCTAATTAAAATGGTTGCGTTTTTATGAAAAATCGTAATTATATTTAGTGTTGCTCATTGATTTGATAGAGAACTAATAAAAAGGAGTGAAAATGATAATACCTGTAATACTATCTGGCGGTTCAGGAACAAGACTTTGGCCACTTTCTAGAAAAGCTTATCCTAAACAATTTTTAGAGTTAATTGATGATGAAAATCTTTTTAAAAAAACCCTTTCGAGAGTTATTAGAAGAGAAGGGTTTGGTGCGCCAATTATTGTTTGTAATAAAGATCATCGTTTTTTAGTTGCGGAAAATTTAGAAGAAGAGAATATTAAGCCACAATCAATTATTCTTGAGCCAAATGGCAGAAATACAGCTCCCGCTATTACAATTGCATCAATTGAAGCAATGAAAGGTAAGAATGAAAAGACTGATGATGTGTTGCTTATTATGCCATCTGATCATTTGATAAGGGATGTTGATGGGTTTATTGATACTGTTAGGGAAGGGGAGAAACTTGCAAAAAAAGATTATTTTATAACTTTTGGAATTGTACCGGGTCATGCGGAAACTGGATATGGCTATATAGAAAAAGGGGATTCTATTAACGATGTTGCTTTTGATATAAAAAGATTTACGGAAAAACCAGATAAAGAGACTGCTGAGAAATTTGTAAATTCCGGGAATTTTTTCTGGAATAGTGGAATGTGTATGTTTAAACCTTCTGAATATTTAAGGGCAATTAAAGAGTTTGAAAGTGGAATGTTTGAAAGTTGCTATGCTTCTTATGATAATGCTGTAAAGGATTTAGATTTTGTTAGATTGGAGGAAGAAAATTTTACGAAATGTAATGATATTTCAATTGATTATGCTGTGATGGAAAGAGCGAGAAATATTGCAGTAATTCCAATGGATGTTGGTTGGGATGATATTGGAAGTTGGAGATCTATTGCTGATAATTGTGGTGAAATTTGTGGTAAAGATGAGAATGGAAATGTTGTGGATGGTGATGTAATTGTGCATAATACAAAAGATTGTTACATAAAATCAAGAGCTGGTTTAGTGGCTACAGTGGGAGTTAAGGATTTGATTATAGTTAATTTGAAAGATGTAACACTTGTTGCTGATATAAAAAATGTTCAAGATGTTAAGAAGATTGTTGAAGTTTTGAAGAAGGCCGGACGGACTGAGCATATATTTCATACGAAAGTTTATAGGCCATGGGGAAGTTATGAGGCTATGGATGAGATGGAAGGATTTAAAGTTAAGAGGTTGAGTGTGAAAGTTGGGGCGAAACTTTCGTTGCAGAGTCATAAAAAACGTTCTGAGCATTGGGTAGTTGTAAAAGGAACTGCAACTATTGTTCTTGGTGATAAAGAGCTTGTGCTTGGTGAAGATGAATCAATTTATATTCCTAAGGGAACGAAGCATAGGTTGGTGAATAATGGGAATGAGCCATTGGAGGTTATTGAAGTACAGACCGGTGATTATTTGGGCGAAGATGATATTGAGAGGTATGAGGATGTTTATGGGAGAGAGACCAGTAGTGGGAATGTGGAGAAATAAAATGTTAGATAATAAGGGATTTGATAGATGGGCAGGG
>JAEORM010000252.1 GCA_016840905.1 Candidatus Gerdarchaeota archaeon
CGGAATTTTTGCGAGCAGTCAAGATAGTAAAGATATTCCGTTTTGCTCAGATTCAATTCATAGTCATGAACAACCAATTTTCTCACCGTTTTAACTTTAAAGAATAAATCAAAGAAGGTCCTTCTTCTATTAAGGTAAACTTGATTTTATCGACAATTCTATCATAGCTTTGATTGCTATTATTATAATAGAGTGTGGCTAGTTTCTCAGCTAATTCCTTAACAGCGCTTCTTTTACAGCAGCTAATTTCTTTTTTAACCTCTTCAACTTCCTTTTCCAGCGATTTTAATTTCATTTGTTTAGTGTAATACTTATTCAAAGCATTTCTAATATCAGAGAGACTTTCTACAGGAATTTGTTTTTGATTTTTCAAGAATTCAAATAATCCAGCTAATTGTAAGGGAATGGCTGTTTTATTATCGACTAGTAACTTTTCAAGAGGTAAGAAACAAACCTTTTGTCCGATAGAATCTCGAGAATAATTCACTAACCCTAATTCTGTTAATGAATCTAGATATTTCTTGGTTTGATCCCACGAAACAAAAGGCAATAAACCGACTATTTCATGTATTGTTTTACTTGTAATCTCACCATGTTCAAAGATCTCTCTAATCCAATTAGTGTAGAATGCATGAGTCCTAATTAACCCCTTTTGAGCTAGCTCTTTTACGGCAACTCGTAATCTTTCTTGATTATGCGCTTTGGTTATTGTATAGTCCTTTGTTTCTTTTAGATATTGAATTGTGGTTAAGAAGTGACTAAAGCTATCAGATTTGCAGTGAATATTGTTTTTGTATTCTTCCATCGCTTACTAACTCACCTTTCTACTCCACACTAGCAATAGCTAATGGTTCAAATTGATAATCATCTGATAAAAATCGCTGACAAAAATGTTGTAATTGTTGTTGCTCTTTATGCGTAAGCAAGTCTTTATTTTTAGTTTGCAATAGTTTTTTCCAAAGAGTTTGTATATGGCCATTAGTGCTAAGAGTGGTTGTCAACACAGCTGATGCCATCGAGAGTCGATTCACAAGTTCTTTTTGTTGTGTGATAAATCTATGATACATCTCTTTCATTTTCATTGTCTGTTCGGAAGCTAAGGTTAAAGATGTTCTAAGTGCCTGCATAGCTATCTGAATGATTTTTTTATGAAGATCAGAATCAGGTTTAACACAATAATAGGGTTCAAAGCGTTTACCACGATTAACAATGAAATCTTTTGGTTGGATTTCCTTATTTCTAATTGCTTCATGGATCCAAAGCAAAGCAATAATTTTTGCTTGTTCGATAGTATCTAAGTATAGACCAATGGGATAGTCTTTATGGCACCATCCTCGTAGACCATCCCAAGCAAAAGGGATGCTATTGTAAATTTCCCTCTTTAAAATCGCTGTTATGATATAGTTTACTCCATTAATTAAACAGTCATAAACTGAAAGGGCATAAAACAATCCATAAGGCAAGAAATGGTCATAACGAACCATGCGAGATTTTGGTCGTGCAGGTGTTAGAAAACCATATTTTTGTGCTTCAAGCTTAAAGGGGGTAACCATTAAACTCCTTATCCCTCCCTCATATCTTTGCCAAGTATTTGAATCAAGATGCTTCAAATGACCATAATGCTTTCTGACCTTTTTCATATCTTGTAAAGCTGTTATAAATTGAGGTTTCAAATCAGCATCAACAAAAGAATCGATTTTTATCTCAACAAGGGCAATCTGAGCTTGAATATTAGCTTGAAAAGAAGGAACATTAAGAACTTCACTGGCGATAAGTAATTCATTACCGCCAATCTCCATTTCTAAGGGTTCGGTGCTTTCAATTCTATCAATAGGGGGATAGAGCTTAATTTTACCATACAATTTTTTGTTTGTGCCTGGATCAAGAGCATGCAATTTTTCTTCAAGGTAATAGTAATCATCCCAAAACTGAGTGTAAATGTAGTTTAATGTTCTTAAAGGAAAAAAGGTAAGGTCATTCGAATGAATCAGTCTTTCAGGAGTGGTCTTGCTACCAACATAGAGCACTTCACGATTTCTATCGAGGGTGAAACTCCCCTCTTTAAGGATCGAGACTCCATAACCCTGTTGAGATTTATTTCTTTGAGGGAGGACCATACCTGTTAAGTCATGAAAGCTTCTCTGTAAAAGGTCATATTTACTATCCCAATACAAAATTCGATAATCATCAAATCGTTCGTTATAACCGAAAAACATTGGCGAGCCACAATGAGGACAATAATAGGCACTCGAACCAATTTTAATCATCTGTAAACAATCACTAAAACCATCGATGATTTGGCAACAGCGGTCTGTAGGGCAATGAAATGCACCGGCAATAAAATTCTCCTTAATGTATTTCGAGAATGGTTTACTCTTTAATTGTCCTGGAACTCTTAGGGTAAAATAGGGGCATGCAGGTAAATCTCGTGGGATTTCTGGTTTTAATGCTCGCGGTCGCAATTCAGGTGGTAGTAAAGAAGGATTGATTTCGGTTACCAAGTCAAGTAATGTGCATCTCTGGATTGCTGATAACCATTGACAAGAACCACAACAAGGATTGTCTCTAATATGGTTTTCAAGTTGCGCTGCATTAAGATTAAAGAATAACCGAACTGCCCGTTCAACAGAACGCTTAACAGTACGGCAACTGATTTCACCGGTCACCACAAGGGCTTTTAAGATTTGACAAATATGGGTTGAATCACGATTGAGTAGGTTAGCTACTTCTTTGCTAGTAATTCCATCATCAATGGTTTGTTGTTCATTAACAATACTCAGCACTAACTCCCGGAGCTCATTTCTTTTGTGCATTAGTAAAAACCTCAGCTAAATAATCATCCATCATTTTACCTTGTGGGTGAAGAGAAGCATCATCAATCCAAGGGGGGATTTCTTGGAAATCGATAAAAGTGTCAGTAATACTAGCAACTAGCTCGTCAAAGGTAAGATTATTGGTTTGATTTCTCTGTTGCTTCTTTAAACGAGAAACGATATCCTCAGCAAATCGGTGAAGCGGATTGTCAGCTGGGACATCTACATCGTTTATAGTCGAATTCGTTGCAATAGCAATTTCCTGCTTAATCGTTTTTGCCCAATTTAACCATTCATGGTAGGTAGCAATACTAGTATCTAGTTTTAGCGTTTCATTTTCAATTACAGAAATGAATGGCTGAAGACATTCTCTCGAGGGGAGAAAACCAAGTGAGAACCCGGAAGCGAGTCCTTTTGTTGGTGTACTAGTAAATACCCACTCATTGCAACCAAAAAAGCGAAATAACGCACTACTAAAGAATGGGTGCTCAAGCTGCAACTTAATGATTCGTCCACGACTTACGCGATAATAATCGATGAGGTCAAGCTCAACCAATGACTTTAAAGCTGAACCAATAGCATTAGGCGATCTATCTGAAAGAGAACAGAGCTTTTTTACCACACCACTTAATTTAGGGGTGTATTCCAAGATGAAAAAACTTTGAAGCAACCAGAGCACTTCTTCCATAACAGGAGTGAATTTTATGCTAGGATTTAATTTGGGAAAGAAATAGCTAGTGCCTTCAAGTAAAACCAAGGACTTATTTACAGTCACTTCTCTACCACCTAAAAGATTCAACTGACAAAAATCAATTTAAACCTCTAAATCACAAAAAAATCCCAATTTCCTTTTTGTGACTCGCAAAAAAATCGGCAAAGTAAGGGTATTTTGGGTTCTTTTCACGAAAACTTACCACCTCCCAAAAAATTCTTAAAAGCTTCTGAAATAACTCGATTGTTTCCCGTTAAAAGACTAAAAAATCGCTCTTTAACCGCTTTTATGACTAAAATTAACCCTCTTGTACATTAGATTAAATTGGATACTTCTTTAATTTTTAAATTTACAAAAGAAACCTATTTAGTAGTGTAAACTAGTCAATGATTATCGAACAATGAATCTGTATTTGAGGTACTTAAATGGCAACTTTTGAAGAGCAAATAGCTATTTTAGAAGAAAAAAGAAAATCGTACAATAGTAATTATAATCTGTTCTTTCTCTTATGTTGCTGTACTGGGATTCCAGTATTTCTAATCATTGCTTTAATGTATAACTCTAAAGAAGTTGAATGTAAAAAAGAAATTCAGATTATAGAAGAACATTTGCAAAAAGGAAAACCTCAAAACTATATTCAGTGTCAACAGTGTTTGAATATGAATAAAAATGAATTTACTTTTTGTTCATATTGTGGAACCAAAATTGATATTGGTATAACTACGACAAAAACACATGATGATTATCTCCCCGAAACAAGAATTGTGAATAAAGTACTCAATCGAGTAGATCCTGAACTAGAAAAAGAAAATAAGCAATTCGGTTATGGTTTTTTTTCCATTATATCTGCTATAATTGTTATCTTTGCAGTTTCATGGGCAATTCTTTATATTGGTGGTCCATTTATTCTCAGTGTTATTTTCAATATAATTGGAGTCGCTATTGGTGCTACTTTAGTAAAAGATAGAAAGAAGCTTGGGTATGCTGGAATCATTCTTAATATAATTGCTATTCTTGTTGTGATAATAACAACAGTACTATGTTATACAATTATTAATTAATAATTAAGGGATTATTATTTCAGCGTTTCATATTGAGTAGAATTTTCGCTAAAATCAATATCCTTCGTGTGAGCGTCGTGAATCACTGTAAGTGATGAACAGCGAGGACACGAGTCTGCGCTTAGCAAGAGCTTGAATCCATATAATTGCTTAACAACCATAATTCCATTCGATTATTTTTTCATAGTAGCAAAAGTTGTAAAGAAATATCTTAATGTTCCATTTGTAGTAGTTTTATTTTGTAGTTTTATTCCGAATTGTTGTTGAAAACCAATTAATAATTTATCATCATCTGAATTGAGTCGTATAAATGAAGGGTAAAAAATTAGATTCTTAGCTAAAAGCACTAACTTAGGTGATGGTTTAAAATCAAGAAAAATAGGTGGTGCTTTGTTTCGTCTATATCGTAATTTTCTACCAAATCTTAAGAGCAAATGTAATAAGGAATTATCTTTATCAAAAGTTAGAAATTGATTTAATAAAGGAATGGAAATAGCTGTCAGATTATTTTCTAATTGGTAGAGATAATTTGGATGAATGTTTAGTTTACTAGCAAATTCTTGTTGAGTAATCGCTCCTCGAAGAGATTGAAGATATACCCCTAAACCAATAACTTGTAACCCCATTAAATAGTTAAAATCAAAATAACCATTGATTAATTTGTTATTATCAAATGAGTGAAAATATTGAGGAGTAGCACCTTGGCGGGTATTTCCTTTTTTAAGATTAACAAAATCCACTCTTTTCTCTGGATGGAAACAATACATATGTTGTTTGTAAATATCATGATATCTTCTTGGAACATAGACTAAGAAGGTACCATCATCTCGAGTATTTAGTTTAGCTTTAACAGTAAGAGAGAGGAGGAATGACATGAATGCTTTGGCATAGTCTTTACTGGTGCTAGTAAATGTAATATTCCTTTTAGCATAACTCCCATCCGCATCCATAACACCGGACCAATAAGTAGCACGAAGGGAAGGGTCTTGAGAAAAAAGCAGCGGTTCGCACAAGGTATCATACTTTCGTCCACCGATAGGTTGACCGGTCAAAAAGGAAAATAATCGTACAACCCAGAGATTGGTAATGATCAACCGGGGAGCGTTCTCGGACTGGAGCTGGATCCTGCCGGTCTGCTGGAACAGCGTTTCAAATTGCTTCTTCAAGGATCGAATATTCTCGAGTGAATAATCGACAATGTTAAGGACATACTTGGTGAGGTTGCCATCACCATTAACAACACCACAGAGGTAAGCAAGTTCGGGAGTGAGTGTGGTAGGCAGAGTAAAACGTTCTCCTCGAGCGGATTCAAAAAGACGGTTCTCCAGGGTAAACACAGGCTTTTCCGGTAAAGATGACAGAAACGGCAAAGGGACAGCTCCTCGCTCGAGATATTTACGAAGGAGAGCACGCCAGTCGAGGATCTTGCGATTGTCAGATTTATAGAAATAATTTCGTAAATTCTCCGCAACGAGCAATTCCTGGGACTCAAAGAGAGCTATCTCTTCCGCGGTTAATTGTAGAAAAGGAAACCGTGCAAGGATGCGATCGCTGGAAGCATCACGGACAAAATCACTCCTGCGAACCATTATTGGGAAAAGATTGAAGGTTCGACCATCTGCTAAAAAAACCTCTGACTCGCGGTTCGCAGCTACAAGGTCATTGGCATTTAGCCAGTGATGGACTGGAGTGGGTTTGGTATCATAATAATTAGGGTCTGTAAGCCAATTGCTGACCGTCAACATGCTTCCTCATAGCTTTGTGTGTACGAACAATAAGAACACCTCGAAAAAAACCTCTCGAGAATCATTCTTCGTTTATTTTTATGCAAAGAAATCCTTCTTCTTCGAGCGTTATTCCTAAGGTGTCTCCCTTTTGCAAGGCTAAAGCATCTACAATTTCTTTTGGGATGTTCATTTGTAGTGATCCTTTATTGTAAATCACTTGTCTCTTGAATATTATTTTAGTCATAAATTAGTCCTCGGTCTTTTACTTACGGATTAATTACGGTATCCGTAATATTTATAAGTTTGTGTGGAATAGTAATTATTAATTAATAATTCCGTAA
>JAEORM010000253.1 GCA_016840905.1 Candidatus Gerdarchaeota archaeon
CAATCGCCAGTTTTGTTATCTTTCAAATTTTTATTTATGATACCTATCACCTATTATAATTCTAGAATTCAACTATTTGATTAGATTCATATAGGAAATTAACTTAGTAATTATTAAGAAAAAATTTTCATAAAAAGGGTTTGAGAGATATATGACAAAAGATGATGAAAAACACTGCAATTTCTGTGGTAATTTAATTAGAGAAGAGGATGTTTTTTGTAGTAATTGTGGTGCAAATTTAGATGAAAAATCAATTGATACCAGTGGAAATGATATCACAACTACTGAATCATTAATAGAACCACTAGGTCAACCATTGCATGAAGAAGTACAAGAAGAATCTAATGTTAGGATATTATCTGAACGACCATTGACTTCTGAAGCTATAGAAATACAACGATTCACACATGAACCAACGAGTTCAAGCTATGTTTTAGCAACGTCTAACAGAATACCTTCTAATAAAGGTAATAATGTCCCAGCTATTGTTTCTATAGTTTGCACTGTTATTGCAGCAATACTTTTTGCAATACCATGTCCTTGTGTAGGAATGTTTGGGGGTATTCCTTTTAGTTTACTAGCATTCATTTTTGCTATTGTTGGATTAACCAATCCCAATAGACGAGTAATGTCGATCACTGCATTTATAATCAGCCTTCTCGCTCCAGGTATCTGGTATCTACAATTCCGCTTTCTCTGGTTTTAGCTTATTCCTCTTTTTCCTATTTTTTTATTAAATACCAAGATTTAAATAAGTTACCACCAAAGTAGTAACTAACAAAGATTTTTCTTTGGTGATAAAATGAAAAGTAATGAATATACAATAATTGAATTTGATCCACAAACAGCTTCTGAAGAATTATTTGATAGATTTCTTGATTTAGCAATAAAATTGGGAAAAGAAAAAAGACCAGATGAACCTATTCCTCCAAAAGAATTGCTAAAACAGAATATTAAATTAACTTCACCTGAGGTTGAGAAAAGGTATTTTTTAATCAAACACAAAGAAGGAGATATCATTGGACGAGCTAATATAGCATTTAGCACTATTGAAAATCCCGCTTATGAAAAGAATAAAGGTTTGGCTAATATTGAATTATCAATTGCTAAGGAATATCGTAATAATGGTTTAGGTACTTTACTCCTAAAAGAACTAGTAAAAGAAGCTAAAAATAAATCTGTTGTTAATTCTTTATTGGCAGATGTATGGCATGAATCAGGGCATTCGTTCTGTAAAAAAAATAATGGTATTGTTGCTTTAGAAGCAGCTGAAAATAGATTGTATTTAAAAGATATCAATTGGTCAATGATTGAGCAATGGAAAACAGAATGTGAAAATAAAGCCAAAGAAAATGGGACAACTCTCGAGACTTATATTACTATTCCTGATGATATTTTACAAGAATTTGTTGACCTTTATTCTGTTTTATCTAATCAACAACCTTTGGGTGATATTGATTTTGAAACTAGAATAACTCCTGAATCTAGACGAAAAATGATAGAACAACTAGAACAACAAGGAATTACTGTTCATACAAAAATAACAAGGGAAAAGGATGGAACAATAAGTGGGATTACTGAAATTTTTAGTATCAGAGATCTTCCTCATCGAATAATTCAGCTAATCACTGGTGTGAAAGAGGAATATCGAGGACGTGGTTTGGGTAAATTGTTGAAGGCAGATATGGCTCTCTATATTCGTGAAAATCTACCTAATGCAAAATATATCCAAACTGAGAATGCTACAACAAATGCTCCAATGTTGTCTATAAACACTAGAATGGGATTCAAGGAATTTATTTCGGAAACAATTTACAAATTTGAGTTGAATGATTTAGCAAAGAAATTAGAACTTTAGTTTCTTTGTTTTTATTTTATTTGAAAGTGTTTTGCTTCTAAAACAAGTTTTAAAAAAAGAAATTCAAATGTGATGATTGAGAAAATAAGTAAGTATTTATCTTTAATTCCATTATTTTAGAAAGATATTGTTAATCCATTTTTCTAAAATAATGAATGAAGGGTTTACCAATGAGTGCTAATGAATCATTAAAAACTAAAATAAATTTGCTAATAACAGATGATGATAAAGATATAAGAGAAATTTTTGTTGAAATTTTAAAGAGAAGTGGATATAACAATGTCGATAGTGCAGGAACAGGTGAGGAAGCTATTGAAATACTTTCTAGTAAGTTTATTGATATTGCTTTAATTGATCTTAATTTACCTGACATTAATGGTATTGATCTTATTTCTCAATATCGAACAATTAGCCCTGATACAGAATTTATCATCATTACTGGGTATGGTTCAATTGATTCTGCTATAAAAGCTATGCAATTTGATGTTGGCGGATATCTCGAAAAACCAATTAGTGGAGATAAATTACTTCGAACTTTAGAAGAGGTTCTTATTAAACATAATTTGAAATTAGAAAATCAGCGATTTCTTAAGGATCTTGAAAATGCAAATAAAGAAATACTATTCCTTAATGATCTCTTAGTTAATAATGTCGATGAATTGAATCAGTCTCTTCTTCTAACTATGGTTCAAATTGAAAAGCTCAATCCAACTGATGAACAAAAAAAGGTTTTGCGTTTATTCCAACAAGCTATTAGAAAAAATGCTCGATTAACCAGGAATATTAAAAAACTGCAATCAATAGAAGAAAAGAAAGAATCTGATATCGTAGAAATAGATCTCACGAGAACTTTCAATACAGCAATAAATAGATTGAGAAGCGATTATAGTGATAAAAGTTTTGAGATTTATGGTGACCTTGACCAATCAAGAATTGTTTTAGCTGATAATGATCTTTTACATTTTATTTCTGAAATATTATCGATATCTATTCTTAATGATCCAAATCCCAAAATAAGAATTAATCTAGAATTTAGTAAAGTGAAAACTGATGAGACAAATTACATAAAAATCAATATTCGTGCTTTTCATGTAAAATATATTTTTGAACAAAAAGATATTACCCATCCCTCAGAATTGGTTCATTCAACAAATGATCAATCATTTCAAGATATGGGTCCTTTTGTGATTAATTCCTTGTTGAATTTTTATAAGGGTTATTTAGAGATGCCTGATAAAGAAGATAGTAATTTATTAAATATTTATTTACCATCAATTTGAGTATAAAAATAAAACTACTTTGAAGCAGTAGTTCTGCTTCAAAAGTTATTCTTTTTCTAATCTTCTTTTTTGTCTTCTTATTAAAAATTGCATAAGACCTAATGTTGAAAGAATAGTTAAAATAATAGTAATAAATGGAAATCCAGCTGCTGACGTAGTTCTTGTTGTTGTTGAAACATATTCGGTTCCATTAATAGTAGTTGTTATTACAACTTTGAGTGCATCAAACCATTCTGCCATCGTAGGTGCATATAAAGAGCTGAAAATTAAAACCCAGAATAACGTAAATAATCCAATGAATGGGAAAAGTCCACTGAAAATTATCTCTTTGAAATTCCATTCTAATTTAAAGAGATAGAAACCTCCCAGAGTTACTGCAGCATATAAACCAATCATTAGAAGAAGCCACCAACCTTTTTGTGCACCAAAAAGCCCTAACAAAACTCCAGCAATGCTTGCTACTAGAATTTTAATCCAATATAGTCTTTGAGTATTTTCCATTTCTTCTAAGCTTTTGAGTTTTCGTTTAAACCATCCAAGTTCTTTTTCTTCAACATCGTCTTTTTTAGGAGGAATAAAATCTTCAGGTAATTCATAATCTTCATATTCTTCTTCTATAGATTGAGGTGTTTCACCTTCACCATCGAAAGAGTCTTCATATTCATCTAAATCGATTTTTTCTGTCTTTTTGGTTTTTTCTTTATTTGAAGAACTTGAGGAAACTTTTTGTTTAGGATTCTTTTTTGACATCTTAGGTGACTCCATTGAAATCGTCAATGACTAATTTTGACATTAATGCTATCATCAATGAGCTTACACAGCGATTAAGTAAAAGCGAACTTAAAAACATTTTTGAACTTAATGATATGTTCTTTTTTAGATTCAGAACTAAAACCGAAGGAACACAACATGTTGTTATAGAATTAGGAAAGAGATTGCATATCACTAAATATAAAAGAGAATTTCCTCCAACCCCTTCAGGACTGTGTAAAGTATTTCGTACGCATATCAAAGGGAAATTTTTACAGTCAATTGAACAATACGATTTCGATAGAATCCTTGTTATGAAGTTTGAAGCATTTGAAAAAGTCTATACACTGATAATTGAATTATTTAGTAAAGGTAACATCATTTTACTAAGCCCTGAAAACAAAATACTTGTTGCTAAATATTATAAAAAAATGCGTGATAGGGATATCCATCCTGGTATAGAATTTCAATTCCCTCCTACAACTGGAAAGAATTTCTTAGAAGCTGAAATTGATTGGATAAAAGAAGAATTAAACAAGAAATCTGAGAAAGATGTTGTTACGCAAATATCTAAAACATTAAACATAAACAAGCTTTATGCACAAGAGGTATGTCTCTTAGGGGGAGTAGATCCTTCTTTAGATTCTGAAAAAATCAACGATAAAATAATTGATGATATTATAAATGGAGTTAAAGTATTAAGAAAAACCACTTTAGATTCAAAACTGGATCCTGTTGGTTATTTCGATAAGGAAACAGATGAATTAATTGATCAAGTGCCATTTCCATTGAAAGTATATTCAGATTATAAAATGATCAAGTATCCCTCCTTTTCGGAAGCAATGGATGAACACTTTAGTACCACAGAATCAGATAGAGAATCCAATGTTGAATTGAATGCTGAACAACGTAAAATCAAACAGATTATTGAGGTTCGAAAGAAACAAGAAGATCACTTAGCTGAGATGGATAGGATTTCCGAGGAAGAAAAAGAAAAAGGTAATTTAATTTATCTTTACTTGTCAGAAATTGATGAATTATTAGCAACCATAACAAATGCTCGAAGAAATAATATCGATTGGTCGGAAATTAAAGATAAATTAGCTGGAGCTAAAGCTAAGAGTATCAAAGGTGCACGATTATTAAAAGAGATAAAAGAAAATAGTAAAACCTTGGTGCTTGAACTTGATGGAAAAGAAATTGAAGTCGATTTTCTTTTAACTGCTTCTGAAAATGCAAGTGCAATGTATAAACAAGCTAAAAAATCAGAAGCAAAGAAACCAGGTGCACAAAAGAAAATTGATGAATTAAATGAACGGATAGAAAAATTAGAATTGGGGCTTGAAGAACTTTCCCAGAAAGAAAAGATCTTAATTGAAAAACGAAATAGAGAATGGTTTGAGAAATTCCATTGGTTTAAATCGTCAGACGGTTTTCTGGTAGTTGCAGGTAAAGATTTACGAACAAATAATGAATTAGTTAAGAAATATCTGGAGAAAGATGATATCTTTCTACATGCTGAAATTCATGGAGCAGCTGTTGTAGTTATAAAAGGTGAAGGTAAGAAAATACCTCAAAAAACAATAGATGAAGCAGCCATCTTTTCTGTTAGTTATTCAAAAGCATGGAAAGACAAAACAAGCACAGAAAATACTTTTTGGGTTAATCCTGATCAAGTTTCTTTTTCTGCTCCGTCAGGAGAATATTTGGCAAAGGGTAGTTTTATTATAAAGGGAACAAAAAATCTCTTACGAAATATTCCTCTAGAAATTGCAGTAGGAATAGTTATTGAGGAAAAATGGGCTTATGCAATAGGTGCTCCACTTTCAGCTATACAAAATATGGAATCAATTGATAAAACTAAAATTATTAGATTAATTCCAGGAGATATAACTAAAAGTCAATTAGCGAAAACTATTGTTACAAGTTTCTTAAAAGGATTAGATGATAAAGATACTGCAAAAGTAAATGCAACAGCTCTAAATGATTTAATATCAATATTACCTGGAGATTGTTATATTAAAAAAGAGTAAAAAAATAATTATTTAGAAATAAGCAATCGGAAGATAAATTCTATACTTCCGATATTTGTTCTTTTTCGCTAGTTTCTTGTCAAAGTAGTGCGTGTGTAGATTTATTGAATATCTATATTTGAACTATCATAACCTTCTGATGTCAAAAGATCTTTTATACGATAACGATGATCGCCTTGAAGTTCAATTACTCCCTCTTTAGACGTCCCACCACAAGCACATTTATTCTTTAGGCGGGTAGTTAAAGAATCCAGATCCACTTCTTTTGGATTTATTCCCATTATCAAAGTGACTTCTCTGCCCCATTTTCGTGTTTCAATACGCACTTTAATTCTTTGTTCTTCTTTAGCTATAGTTTGACACATACATAGCTCTTCGGGAAGACCACATTTTGAACAGGTGCCTGGCATAATAATTTTCCTCTAATTTTTAACCTCGCAATGTTTTCGAAAGTTAATTAAAATGTGAAATCATCAAATAAATAGTTTTTCTAATAAGCGTATTATTTTTATCTAAAAAAGCTCAAAAAAGACTTTTTTTCACTAAAAAAAATAAAAAAAGTAGGAAAATTACTAAGATGCACAATCAGTTTCTATGATTTTAAATGCTTTATCAAGAATTTTCCTTTGTGCGGGGAAACCGATTTTTTTAAAAGCCTCATCTTTGGTAAACCATTGTCCTTTATCGAAATTCTCTTCTTCAACACAAATATTATCCTTAGAATCAATGTCTTCATACAAATAGAAATGAACTTCTTTGGTCAAGCGTTCTTGTTTATCAGTTTTGAACCAGTAATTTGTTTTGTCGATTTTTTTCACTAGTTCTATATTTTTTAACCCAGTCTCTTCTTTTATTTCACGTAAAGAAGTGTCTTCCAGTGATTCACCTTCTTCAATTCGTCCTTTAGGTAAGATCCATTTATGAGTATTCTGATCTCGAATTAAAGCAACTCGTATAAGACTATCATCACATTTCCTAAACACTACTCCACCTGCTGAAACTTGATCTATAGAATCCGCTATATTGTTCTCTAGGTAAATGCTATTTTTTCTCTTTTTTATTTTTGACGTGTTTTTTTCACCTTCCCTTTTTCAACTGGAGTACTTTCCTTAATGCTAATCAATTTAACCAAACTTGGTATTGCCCTTAATATACCTTATTTGGTTTTATAGCAATATTTACTATACATTTTTTATTGGTGCTAGTCTCCAGCAAGCTAGCTTATGTTATAATCTAATAAAGAACCTACTAATAAATCATATTGTTATTTCAATTTACAATTTATTTCTTTTATTTTGTTTCTTCCAGAATTTCTTGTAATGAAAATTTGTTTTCTTTGATATAGGTAACTCCTTAATAGAATTAATCCACACAGATTCTATTTTTTGGCTTTCATCTATCTTATCTCTGGTGAAATTTTTCAATTTAGTAGTTATATCAGTATCATTTTTGTTGATTTTAGATTCATTTTCTTTTACTAATTCTTTGGCAGAGGAAATGAATTTTTCTTCTAGTGAATCTCGAGTAGATTTGTATACTGCTAGTCGTTTAGTATAATCTAAGATTGTTAATCTATGTAGCTTCTCATGCTGCCACCAAAGATTATTGGGATCATAAAAAGCAGTTGTTTTTTCATTAAGCTCTGGTACAGCATTAGGTAGGAAGAATGGCTTGAAGATTGACATACATGGACCTGATGTTCCAGTTATCCAATGTAATTGTATATTATCATTCAATTCAGAAACCATAGAAATGGTACTTTGAGAAGGATTAAAGATGTTTTTAGCGTGAATACAGATTGATTTCAAACTTGCATCGTCAGCTGGATTCCAATCAGATTTCTCAGGATAATGATAACGTAATAATTTCATCATGGTTTTTTCATCGATTTTTCCCTTTTCAGTTTCGAGTATTGAGGTTGAAGTTTTACATCGTTTAATTCCATGAGCAAAAATTTGCTCTAATTTGGTTTTATGACGATAATGCTTAAAGAAATCAAATTCCTCCTCATTCCTACACCAACCTTTGTTAATTGCATTTTCAATTAATTCTGGATGGCAAATGTCACCTTTTCCCCGAATAGTTATTGAGTTTGAAATCGTTCTAATATCCTTAACTTGTTCAGCAATCCAATATTTACCAGCTGTTTCTAAAACCCAAGCATCCGTTCTATCAGCAATTAAATACGAATTATGGTAGTATAATTTTTTACGATAACCATGATTTCCACCTTGTCCATATAATTCAAGCAAATCAATAATAACCATAACAGCTTCTTTTGCAGTTCTACTTCGTTCTAAACCTAAACGAAGAAGATCCATCCCCAATAGACCACCTTTTTTATTATATTTCTCTTTAGTATAAACAGCTTCATTACCAATAGTAACCCCATGTTCATTAGTACCCATTTCTGCTCCCCATATCCAGATGGGTTTACACAACAGAACAGCTGCTGTTTCAGTAACTTGAGGGATTTCTATATAAGTAGCTTTTAAAGTTGAATTCTCAGAATAAGTTGTTCGTGGAATATAAATAATTTCAGCAGGTTCATCTGGTTGTCTGTCACTATTTTTAGCAAAAAATACTTTCCCACTTTTAGTGGAATTTCCTAATGCAACCATTGTATCGCACATTTACTAACACCTTCAAAATACAAAATAAATTATAAATTTAATATCTTAGAATATTCTTTAAATATAAAAGCTACTACTAAAATTTCCATCAAATAGGTTTACTTATAGGTAATAATTTTTAAATTACAAATTAGCACTAATGTACAAGTCAAAAAAGGAGTTAGTTAAGATGAAATTTAAAAAAATAGTTTCAACATGGTTGCATTCAACTGATTTAACCAGAACTAAAACCTTCATGGAACATTTAGGTTTGTCTACGATAGCTGAAAATGAAAAATTAGTTATATTCACTTATCCTGAAGGAGGACCCAATACAGCTTATTACCTTTATCCAGAACCATTGAATGATGGATCACCTATAAGAAAAGGCGGTGTATTAGCTGTAGAAGTTGATGATATAGCTGGCATGCTTAAAAAATGTAAAGAATTAGGTTTTTGCAAAGCTGAAACTGAAATTTATGCTCAAGAGCATTTCATTTCATTCCTATTAGAAGATCCGGATGGTAATTTATTCGAGATTATTCAACATAATGAATGAGAAAAAAAGATACGTGATTAGTAATAAGGAAGGTGTAGAGAATGATTAAGCGGATTATATCATTTTCAAAAGATGATTCAAAATTACATGACATGGACCTGGAAACTGCTGTTAAAGAAAGTCTAGGTACTATTTGGATTGATTTTATAGAACCTTCTGTAGAAGAATTAAACACCATTCAAAAATTATTTAATTTCCATTCATTGACCATAGAAGATTGTCTTGAAGCAAATCAAAGGCCAAAATTAGAAGAATATCCTGATTACATTTTCTTTATTTTAGCTGGACTAAGACCATCACCAGAAGATGTAAATGAACTAGAATCTTATCAAATTGCTTTCTATCTAGGCAAGGATTATGTAGTATCAGTAAGAGAGAAAAGAGGAGGTATAAGTCTAAAATCAGTTCATAATAAGATATTACTCAAAAATACTAGAATTCTTTCACATAAAGCAGGATTTCTTTCATACGTTCTTGTTGATGCTTTTATTGATGGTTATTTGGATATACTAGAAAACATTGAAGATACTATTGAAGAAATTGAAGAAATAGTCGTACATAAACCTGAAACTGAAATTCTTGATAAAACATTTGATTTGCGGACAAACATTCTAATAATTATGAAAGCAATAAGACCACAACGTGTAGTTTTAAGAGAACTTGCAGTTGATGCTATACCTCAAATAAGTGAATCTGCTCAAACTTACTTCACTGATGTCTATGATCATATCTTGGAAGCAAATGACTTGTGTTCTTCCTATCGAGATCGTGTAAGTAACATAGTTGAAATTTATCTTTCATCAGCTTCAAATAAAATGAATGATACCATGAGATTAATTGCTGTTTTAACAGCAGTAATTACTATTCCTAATTTAATAGCATCGCTTGGTGGGGTAAACTTCTATGAATTTTATCTGCATGGAAGTGAAATACTGAAGTCATGGCCATTTTGGTCATTTATTGGTACTATTATCTTCACTCTTGTAATGATTGTAATAATTTTCAGAAAAATGAAATTATAAGAGAAAAAAATTCTAGTGAGTTTAGAACTCACTTTCTATTTTTAAAGTAATGATTGATGTTTGAAGTAGGTTTCATATAGGTCAAAGTATTTGCCTTTTCTTGCTAAAAGATCCTCATGATTACCTATTTCAACTATTTTTCCATTTTCAATCATAACTATTTTATCAGCATTCTTAATAGTCGATAATCTATGAGCAACTACAATAGACGTTCTACCTTTCATTATAGTTTCGAGTGCATCTTGAATCATCGCTTCTGTAAAAGCATCAACGCTTGCAGTTGCTTCATCAAGTATTAATATTTTGGGATTTGCAAGTAATGCTCGAGCAAAGGTCACTAATTGCCTTTGTCCTGTTGAAAGTCTCTTTCCTCGCTCAAGAACATCAGTATCCATTCCATCTGGAAAATCATCAATGAATTCTGTTGCTTGAACAGCACTAGCTACTGAATATATTTCCTCATCTGTTGGATTGTCCCAAATTCTACCAAATCGAATATTTTCCTTAATACTACCTGCAAAAAGGAAGCTATCTTGAAGTACTATTGCTACTTGTTTTCTATACCACTCAATATCTAACTCACGTAAATCTACTCCATCAATCAATATTTGTCCACCTTTAATTTCGTAGAAACGTGAGATTAATGAAGCAAGAGTAGTTTTACCAGCTCCTGTATGTCCAACAAAAGCTACTCGTTCACCTGCGTTAATTTTCAGATTAAATTTTTCAAAAACAGGTTCATTTATATTATACCAGAAATCCATATCTTTAAACTCAATTTCACCTTGTAATTTAGGTAAGGTAATAGGATTCTCTGATTGTTTCACTTCAGATTCAACAGACATTAAAGCAAAAATTCGTCCCATTGCTGCTAGACCTGCTTGGAACTGTGAATAGAAATTAGCTACTTGAATTAAAGGAAAGATAAATCTCCATAAATAAATAGTAAACATATAAAGTTGACCTGGTGAAATTACTTGTCCAAAAATAATGATTTTTTGACCATAGATATAGATTGCAATCAAAACGAGACTTTGTAATAAAGTAATGATTGGAAATAAGGTAGCAAAAGTTAATGCCCGTTTAAATGAAGCTCTGAAATTTTCATCATTAACTTTCTTGAAATCCTCAAGATTCTTCTTTTCTCTCGAGAATGATTTGCTAACAGCTATTCCTGAAATACTTTCACCCATTGCTGCATTTACAGTAGCTACAGTTTTTCGCCACTTTAAAACAGTAGTGCGAACAAATTTCCTGTAGATATACATTAGTATGAAAAGTATTGGTGTTAGTGAAATTGAAATTAATGCTAATTGCCAATTGATAAAGAATAAGAATATTGCTGAACCTATTACAAGAAGTATATTCCCTAATAATTGAGTAATAAATGTTAATGTATCTCTCAACGTATCAGTATCATTCATTACTCTACTCATAATCTTGCCAGTGATGTGGCTGTCAAAAAATCGGAAATCGTGATTCTGAAGTTTTTCGAACATATCCATTCGAATATCTCGAGTTGTTTTTGTAATAGCTTTTATAGTTAATATTCTTGTAAGATATTCACCAAGCAACCAATTTAGAAGATTAGTTAATAGATTGGCAGCTATTAGTAATCCTAAAAAGAGGTATGTTTTCTCGACAGTAATAGTTTCTTCTGCAATATCTATCAAAGTTCCCATTATATAGGGTGGAGTGAGTGCAATTAGTGTATCAATAACGATAATTATTGTAGTAAAGAAAATTGCTTTTTTATAGGGTTTAACATATGAGAACATCTTTTTTGTAAGTTCTAAATCAGTGAATTTCTTTTTATCTTCCTCTTCTTCACTGTTTCCTACACCAAACCAAGCCATTATTTAGAACCTCCTATAGCATTCTCTTCCTCAATAATAGGTGGTAAATCAAGATGCCTACCAAAAACTCTTCTATAATCTTCACTTGTTTTTAGTAAAATGTCATGAGTACCTATAGCAGTAATTTTTCCTTTACGCATTACTATTATTTTATTTGCACGCTTTATTGTTGATAATCTATGGGTAATGATGAAAACTGTTCTTCCTTTGAGAAGGTTGTCCATGGCTAATTGTATTTTCTCTTCAGTTTGTGCATCAATTGCTGAGGCAGAATCGTCTAAGATGAGTATTTTTGGATCAGCAAGAAAAGTTCGAGCAATAGCAATCCTTTGCTTTTGTCCACCTGAAAGGGTTACTCCACGTTCACCTACAAGAGTTTCATATTTATCATCAAAAGACTCAATAAATTCGTGAGCTTGAGCAGCTTTAGCATATTCGATAATCTCTTCATCAGAAACCTTCCGTTCAACACCATATGCAATATTTTCCTTTATACTGGTGGAAAATAAGAAAATATCTTGCTCTATGATACCAATATTTTTTCTTAAAGATTCTAGAGTCAAATCTTGGATATTATGATTATCAATTAAAATTTTTCCTGAATTGACATCATACATCCTTGCCAGTAATTTTGTTACTGTTGATTTTCCACATCCTGTGGGACCAAGTAAAGCAACCACATCTCCAGGTTCCACTACAAAGCTGATATCACTTAAAGTATCCCTAATTTCTTTCCCATTTGAATTATTATCATTAGTTGAAGTATTTTCATCTATTAAATTCTTAAGTTTTTGATAGCTAAAAGAAACATTGCGATATTCAATTTTTCCATTGACCTCAGTAAGTTCAACAGCGTTTTGCTTTTCGATGATAATAGATTCTTCTTTCATTGTTTTAATAATTCTTTTAGCACCAGCTAAACCCATATGAGTTAAATATAAAACCCAAGAAATTTGGTAGGTTGGATTGTATAATTGAATAAGAAATCCATTGGCAGCAATGGCATCTCCACCTGACATTGTTCCATTTAAAACAAATATTACACTTAATCCTAAAGATAAAGTGATGGTTAATGAAAGTAATAATGGTGGAAAATATCTTGCTTGTTGGACTCCTCTATTTATTATATCATCACGTAAGGTATCGACTTCTTTTCTAAATCTTTTAATTTCACTCTTTTCAGCAGTAAATGCACGAACAACTCTAATACCTGAAACATTTTCCTGTAAAAGGGCATTACATTGACCGAATTGTGTTTGAACCTTTTCTGTTAAAGGACGCAATTTTCTTGCATAACTTATCACTGCCCAAAGATAAAAAGGAAGAAAAGCCAAAACAACTAGAATCAAACGCCAATTATAATAGATAATCATACCAAAAGCAACTAATGCTGAAATTATCGCTTGAGTGATCATTCGTAAACCAGGAGAAACGGTAGCGTTAATAATCCTAACATCAAAGGTTGCTTGAGACATTAATTCACCAACCTTTGTTGTATCATGAAAAGCCATAGATTTGCTTTGGACTGAAGCATAAAAATCTTCACGAATACGTTTCTCAGTCATTTGAGCAATATATTCATTTAAAACACCAACAGTGATATTAATTACAAAACTGAGTATACCAACTGCGAAAATTGCTATTAAATAGATCATAATGTAATATTCAATCTTAAATCCTGAAGGAAAAATATAAAGTAAAGCAGGTTGCTCTCCTTTATAGATTGCATACAAAATATCAAATAATCTTCCTGAAAGGAAAGGGCTAAGAGAAGCTAAACCAATTGAGAGAATTGTTCCAATTATAATTACAGCTGCAATGAAAGGTTGTTTAAAGATTTGTTGCATAAGCCATTTAATATGGGAATTAGGTATTTTTCTAATTTCTATCTGAAGTTTTGATAGTTCACTGTTATTTTCTTCTACAGGATTTGCTATAGCTTACACCTTCTATTGGCATTTTATTATCTTTTAATCTTTAAAAAAGTTTGAACATTTTTAATGTTGTTATAAATCAAATTTTAACAAAATGCTCTTCTAAAAAATAATTTAAAGATGTAATTCTTTATACGATTAATTTGCAAGTTATTCGTGTTTCAAGACCAAATTACCATTAGTACCATTAAAGGTTGGTTTCTTTCTAAAGAAGTCAAAGTAGAATAATAGCCAAACAAAAACCACAAAGAATGAATAAATGATTGAAAATAGTGACACTTCTAAAGGTGGTTTACCAAATGTTAGGTAAATGAGATATACTGGGATAAGAGCTGAAGCAATGATAAGTACCATCATTAATTGTTTTTTCTTGTCATTTTCAAAATTCAAATGTAGTTATATCCCCTTTTAGTAAGTTCGCTACTATTTACTTAAACTCTAATATAATATAAACACTTTCTTATATACTGTAAATAAAAAAAGGGTTAATTTCTTAATTTTTTAACCCTTCACTTGGTAAATGACATCAAGAACTGAACCATCACGGTATTCTACAACACCTACAATATTATCTGTAATCTCTGGTTTTCGTGGTTTTCCTCCACTTAAATTCTCAGCTATGTTCTTTAATTCTTCAATTGACTTGATGTTTAAATTCTTAGTTTTAGTCAAAATCTCATAATATTTTGATTCGGGATTAACAGCTATACCACGTTCAGTCACTATAACATCAATACATTCACCTGGAGTATTTACAGAAATAACGTCATCTACTACAATAGGCAATCTTCCTCTAAGAAGAGGGACAGCAATTATAGCTAATTTTGCTCCTTCAGCAGTATCTTGATGTCCACCCATTCCCCATTGTATTCTACCATCGGATTCTGTTGAAGTATTTACATTGAAATTAAGATCAACTTCTGTTCCACCAAGAATAACAGTATCAAGAAGATTCACTGCACAACCAGCTGTGTGAGGATTAGCATATTGGCTTGCACCCATTTCGATGTGTTTAGGATTATTGAGAAGTGAATTGACAGCATAAGTATCAAACGTTTGTACATCTAAAATAGCATCAAAAAGACCATCTTCAAGCATTCTCACAAGCCCTTCTGTAGCTCCACCCATACCAAATGATCCTTTTATTCCTTTAGCTTTCATATAGTCTCTCAAGAAATAAGTTGCTGCAAGAGCAGTTCCTCCTGCACCACTCTGGTATGAGAAGCCTTCTTTCAATAAACCTGAAGCTTTTATAACTTCAATACAATCTCGAGCGATTTTCAAATTCTTAGGATCTCGAGTAACACGTAATGTCGTTGAAACTATTCCAGCAGGATTACCAATTGGTTGATCTAAATGAACAACTGTATCTACCAAATCTTGGCTAATACTTATAGGATTATTTGGAAAAGGCATTAATTCATTTGTTACTGCTACAACATAATTAGCAAACTGTGCATCTGGGTAAGCATATCCAAGAGATCCACAGGCATATTTTCCTAAAACACCATTGATATTTCCATAACAATCAGATGTTGGTGCACCAATAAATGCTATATCAATAACCTCATCACCTGATTCAATTGAACGTGCTCTACCGCCATGTGAACGAATTGTTAAAATCTTCTCCATTTTTCCATGGGAAATAGCATCAGCAATAACACCTGATGCCCCACAGCTAATTTGGGTGATAATGCCTTTTTCTATATAAGGAAGAATTTCTTTATGAACTCCTTGAATTGAGGAAGGAACTAAACGTATATCTTTTAATCCCATTTTAGCAATTTCATGACAAACCATATTGAGAAGATAATCTCCATTACGAAAATGATGATGAAATGAAATTGTTCCACCATCTGTTAATTCACCACGATTAATAGCTTCTTTAAGTGAGGTAACTAATTTATTTTCTCCGGGATTAAGCTTTCGTAATTTTGGGGCATACTTTCGTTCTTGATAAGGTCCTTTTCCTGCGCCAGTAAAAGGAATTAGTTTTCGTCCATGCAATTCATCAGGGATATTTCTTCCAACTTTATTTGTAGTAAATTTCATCTATTTTCCACGCATCCATTTTCTATTTATCATTACTTGTTTTCGCTCGTTTTAAGATTCTTTCAGCTCTTAAAACAACAGGAAGGTCAATCATACGTCCATCCACAGATATAGCTCCTAAACCTTTCTTGGTAGATTCTTTATAAGCTTTCACGATTTTTTCAGCATTTTCAATTTCTTCTAGAGTAGGAGTAAATGCTCGATGAACCACCTCTACTTGTGATGGATGAATAATGCTTTTCCCTTGAAATCCCATCTCTATAGCTTTTATAGTTGCATTATACAATCCTTCCGAATCATTCACATCTGCAAAAACAGTATCTATTGCTTGAATTTTATTTGCCGCACAAGCAAGTATAATCTTTGATGAAATATATTCTAATTCTTTACCTTCCTTTGTCCTTTTTGCACCAATATCTGCTGTTAAATCTTCCCCTCCTAATCCTACAGCTGCAACGCGAGGAGCTGTTACAATTTTTTCAATACTTAAAACACCAGCAGCTGTTTCAATAATGGGCATTAAACGAATTTTACCTTTTGGAACATTTCGTTCATTTTCTAAACGAGTAACTTCTTGGTCAATTGCTATTAAAGTCTCGAATGATTCTGTTTTGGGTAAAAGTATTCCATCAAGTTTTGATGAGATAATTGCTTCAAGATCTTCCTGAAAGTATTTTGTCTCATAACTATTTATTCTTACAGTAATTTCACAATCACCAAAATCAATCATTTCTAAGGCATTTCTTACAAGATATCTGGCAGAATCCTTTTCAGAAATAGGTATTGAATCTTCTAAATCGAAAATTAAAGAATCAGCATTATAGATAGAAGCATTTTGAATCATTGATGGATTATTTCCTGGAATATAAAGTCTAGTTCTTCTTAATCGATCATCTTTAGTTTTTATTGACGATTTATTTGACATTTTTTTCTTCTCCTAATGCTCGTTTTAATGCTGTTTCAGTTCGTGCTTTAATACAATAACCTAAAGCTCCCTTATCAATCGCGGTTATTTGTATATCAGTTACACCTGATTTATTAACAACTTCAAGGATTTCTTCTCTAATTTTATCTCCAAAAGAAACTTCAGCAGGAGATTCTAGTTTTAAATCAATCCCAGTTTTACCTTTTACTGGTTCTATTGTGATTAAAATATCGCAGGATTCTAATGAACCGGCTTGTGCAGCTTTTACTACTTTCAAAATCTTTTCTCCTAATTCTAATGAATTATCATTCGCTTGAATTGTGTTACTATAATTCTCTTCTCATTTTAAATTTTTCACAGAAAAGAAATTTCTTTTTTTAGTTTCAAAGTTCCTTTCAGGATTTTTGCCATATCCAGAAGTGTTTTTAAATAATAAAATCTCTCTAGTTTTGTTCAAAATTTATATTAAGTGATAAAAATGGCATCTAATTTTCCTATTAGCTATTTTCTTATATTCGTTAACTCACCTGAAGAAAAAATCCATCGAAATAGTATGAATGCTGGTTTAAGATTAGCTCTAACTTTATTAATGGATGAATTTCAAGTACATGTTCTTCTCACTGAACAAGCTATTTTCTTAGCGAAAAAACGAACAAAAGCCGAACAACAAACACTCGATAAATATAGCTCTACTGAAAATGCTGAATCGGAAGCAGTTGTAGAAGATGTCAATTTTACACCTAATGAATTATTAGATGGTATTATCTCTTTTGGCGGTCATGTGATGACATGCAAGAGTTCCCTTGCATTAACTGGTCTAAAAGATACTGATATTATAGATGGTGTTGAACTTATTCATCTACAAAATGCTGTTAAAATAATGATTGGTTGCAACACGACTTTAGTATTTTAGCTAAATAAATACTAAAGGTTCAATTTTTCTTCCATTTGTTTAGCTTTTACATGTAATCCTAGAATTTCATATAAATTAGATAATATATCCCAAGAAATTTCCCAATCATTTGGTTTGTTATCTAAAATTTTCTCAAAAATTATCAAAGATTGATTATATTTTTCTTGTAAGAAGAGAATGCAAGCATAAGTATCAAGATAGATATTATTGCCTTTATCTAATTCTAAAGCTTGTAATATCAGATCATGGGCTTCATCTAGCTCACCTATTTCAGATAGAATGAAGGATAGATGATTCATAATATAATGATTGGTGCTATCAAGTGAAAGAGCCTTTCTTAAGGGACTAATTGCTTTAATAGGTTCATCTAAATAATAGTAACAAAGACCAATACTTTCATGACAGTAAGAATCATTGAAATTTAAATTGACTGCTTCTTGAAACTGTTGTAAAGCTTGACGAATATTTCCTAATTGGAATGTGGTTTCACCATATTCGCGCCAAATACGATAATTATTACTGTTAAGTTTCATTGCTTTTTGTATGTAATCTTTTCTTCTTTCATTATTCTGAACAATTTTAAAAAGAAGACTTAAAGCTAAATAAGCATCAAAAGAAGTTTTAGTATTAATTTCACGTTCAATTAAAGTAATATCGTCAATATATTCCCATTCACTAATTGAAAAATTAATTTGATTTAAAATACTAGATACAGGTGTGTAGGAAGAAATTATATCATCAAAGAGTTTTATAGCTTCTAGATATTTTTGCGATTTTATTTTTTTAATTGCCATACCAAATTTTTCTTTCCCATCGCCTGCCATAAATTATTCCTGCCATTTAATTATAAAATTACTTACACTTAGACAAGTAGAATTATAAAAATTAATAATATATTAAGCTACATATCAGCTTGATTATCATTTTTTAAATTAGTATATTATTGTATCCGATATTATTGAATGCTAAAACGAACAATTCGATTTTATTTGCTTTGCAAGCATCAATTATTTGACCTGTTATTCCTAATGTTACAATACCTCTTCTAATCTTATCCTGATTTATTTTGTTTAGTTTAGCATATTTCTCAAGATTATATCTAGCAACTTGCCCTATTGTTTTATCATCTGCATTCAATTTAAATTCAAGTAATAAATGATTGTTTGAAACATCAATGAAAACTAGATCAATGACTGCCGAACCAATAGCCACTTCAACATTTTGATATGTTAAACCTTCTTCAATTAATGAAGGACGATTGATAACCAAATTTCTTAGATTCATTTCTGTAAATGATTTTTCATCTAATTCAAATAATGTTGGTGAATAATTATCTAATATTCGTTTTAGAAAATCGATAGTGCTTATTCTACTTCCCTTAATTCCTTCCTCACCACGTGGGAAAACTTGAACCATTTCACCCTTATTTCTAATAATTAGAATAGGTCCATTCGTATGATTAAGTTTCTTTGATGATTTAGATAAAGCTAATGATGCTCCCCCTCCGCTAACCACTTTGAATTTTCCCCGAGTAGCTATTAATCGTATCTCATCTTCTAATTTTCTACTTTCACTATCTGTTAAATTATCAGTGATTTTAATTGGAATGTTATTTTTCTTAGAAAACTTTGTTAGTAAATCAATAGCTAATTTTAAATCATCTGCAGGAGTAATGGTTGGGAGATATATTAGTTCTAATATTATTTTATTTTCCATTAAATCACTTCAGATTAATAGCATCCTATCATATGCCTTTTTTTAGTTTATTTTAATTTCATATAAATGAAATAATTTTTGGTGGTGAATCAATTATAGATCCAGTAAAAAAGATAATAAAATATTAGTGTATAGTAAACTTATATTTACAATCTGAATAAATACTTAAAAGGAAATAAACATAAGAAAGAGAGTAAGAAAAGTTTATCAAGAGATAAACTTTCACTCAATAAAACAAATAGTCCATTCCGTGATAGTTTAACAATTGGTGAAAATAATATGAAGAAAAGAATGAGTTTTCTCATAGTAATAGGTATTATATCAGTCATGCTTATGTCTACTGTAACAATAATAGATATTGTGGGTACAAATAATGATTCTTCCACCGACGATCATAATTCAACTATAAACGCAGTAGATCCCCCTATTTTCGATAATGATTTCAGTACAAAAGCAATATCCGAAGGTTTTGCTGAAATAGGAAACTTAGATGTTGACTATGGAAATGCATACAGGATTGTCAGATCAGGAAATATACTCTTTGTTTCTGGTTTAACAGGTGGAGCAACCTTTATCGATGTATCTGATCCATCTAATCCCGTTGTTTTAGCTAACTATTTTAATGGTGGTACTGTTTATGACACCGTTTACTATCAAGGCTATTGTTATATAGCTACATCTGATAAAGGGTTAGAATGTTTAGATGTTCAATATTGGGATAATATTCGATCTTTAGGAAGCTATTATGGCGGTGGACAATCATACGATTTAGAATTTATTGGTTTAAATACCCTTTATGTCGCGGATGGTACAGGCGGATTAAAAATCTTCAATTTCCGTGAAAGTAAAACCAATTTTACCTTGTTAAAAGAAGAACATTTTGGTGTTAGTGCAGTATATGGTGTTCAAGCTGATCCTCTTCATAATATCGCTTTTCTTATGTGTGGCTCTGATGGAGTTGTTGTACTAAATACCATAAGACCATTAACCCCAGTTGTAATTGATATTCTAAAGGATGGTCCAACTGATTCAAGACAAGCTGATTTAAGTGCATTGAAATTATATGTTGCTGATGGAGCAAATGGCTTGAAAGTTTATGATTATGAAGACCAAGATAATATTACCCTTACTGGTAATTTCCCAATTTCTCCTGGACAATACGCAGAAAACTTCAAATGGGATGTTTTGAAAAAAGGATTTCTTTCAGTAAGAACAGGTTTATATCTATTAAATATAACCAATCTCTCTTCTATCACCCAAAGATGGTTTAAGAGTTATAGTCCTGGTGAAGCAGTAGATGTTTCAATTAACTCAAAAACCGTATATCTAGCAAATGATTATAACCTGATTCTTTTCAATATGACAGATCCTGAGAATCCGATAATCTACAATAGCATTATTTTTGCTGGTGAACCTAGAACTACTGACGTTCAAGGTGATTTGGGAGTACTGGCTGAAGGGTACACAGGTATTGATCTGATAGATCTGACAGATCTGACTGAGCCAACACTCTTATCAAAATTCTTGAGAGAAGGTGTTAGTTTCTATCAAGCAATTTTAAATAATACTTTGATATATTCCGCTACTAATTATGGTTTAGAAATTATTGATATATCGGATACATCAAATCCTGTTAGTATTGGTACGTATAATGCTGGCGAATCACATGGTTTAGCCTTTAAAGATAATCTTGTTTATTTAGCAACGAGAACTCATGGACTACGAATAATTAACGTAGCAAATCCATCTTCACCAAGTCTCTTGCGAGCAGTTAGTTTTGCTACAGAAACTTATAAGGTATCATTAGGTGATAATTATGCCTTTATTAGTAGAGGTTCAGCAGGTTTTTCAATAGTTAATATTACGAGTCCTGCTTCTGCTTATACTGTTAGTACAATAAATGTTGGAACTCCAGTTGATGGTTTATGTGCAAATGAAACAGTATTAGCTATTGCTGCAACCACAGGTGGCTTAAGATTATATAATATCTCTGATGTAACCTCTTTGGTTTTACTCGATACTGCATTAGATACAGGTTATAATGTTTCTCATGTTGATATTTACGAAGATAAAATATATGCTGCAGCAAATGATGATGGACTTTATGAATTGGATGCTAGCAATCCCACAGCATTAACATTAGAACGACATTACTACAAAGGTGGATCAGCTTTATTTGTAAAAGTAGTTGATGAAATCGCTTTTGTAGCAAACGAAGTTAACTCATTTGAAATTATCGGTAGAGATGATGATTTAGATCGTTTATCAAATTATATTGAGGATAATTACTGGGGAACAGATCCAAATGTAGCAGATACAGATGGTGATGGATATCTTGATGGAGATGAAGTTGATTATTGGGAACTAAGAGGAGTAGATCCATTAAGCGATTTTGATGGCGATACTTTCCCAAATCTACTTGATTATGATTCAGATGATGATACAATGTCAGATGGTGATGAAATTGATATCTGGGGTTCAGATCCAATAGATTTAGACTCAGACGACGATGGATTGCCAGATGAAGATGAAGTAAATACTTATGGAACTCATCCAGCAAAGAAAGATACAGATGCAGATGATCTAGATGATTATGAAGAAATCTTTGGTGTTTATGCTCCAACTAATCCTGCAGCAAATGCTACTGGATATATCTTAGGTTTAAATCCCCTTAATCCCGACACAGATGGTGATATTGCTTGGGACGGTTGGGAAGTCTATTGGGGTTATAATCCATTGGTTAATGATGCTGCTTTAGATGATGATTCTGATTTACTAAATACCACAATGGAATTCTTATATCATACTAATCCTTATGATCCAGACACGGATGACGATGGCATCATTGATGGAGATGAAGTCTTTACTTATGGCACCGATCCTACAAAATGGGATACAGATGGTGATTTAATAGACGATTATTTTGAAGTAAACAATGGTTTAGATCCTTTAGATGCTGCTGATGGTCAAGAAGATAGAGATAGCGATGGTCTAACCAATTACGAAGAATACTTCTGGGGAACAGATCTGGATGATCCTGATACCGATGGTGATTTACTACCTGATTGGTGGGAAGTATACTACAACACTGATCCTCTAGATCCAGAGGATGCAGATGACGATAACGACAATGATGGTTTAACAAACGCTGAAGAATATGCTTTAGGTACTTATCCGAATGACCCTGATTCGGATGACGATGGCTTTATCGATTCAGTTGAAGTTGATGCAGGAACTGATCCTTTAGATCCTGAAGACCATCCAGAAAGAGAAAGCTATACTGAATCTGCTGGTGTAGGTATTATTGCCACATTGCTCTTAATTAGTCTAGGTAGTATTAGCTTTATTATCTACAGAAAACGAAAATAACTTCAAACATCTCACTTTTTGTGAGATTTTTTCTTTTCTTTTAATCTTCTTCTGATAATTCATAAACCCTGGGTTTTCTAATCGTGCTAATTTTTGTGACTTTTATATTTTGTATTTGATTAACTTTCTCAAAGCATTTTTTTGCTTCTTCTAATTCTTGTTTACAATCAAGTATTATACCCAGTTCTCTCCAACCATCAACATTATCTGGTTGTAATTCAATTATCTTTCTATAAACAGCTTCTGCTTGTTCAAGCTTCCCCATTTCATATAAGCTTGCCCCATATAGAAACAAATTATCACTATTATCAGGATTTTCTTTCACTGCTGTTTCTAAAAATTCATTAACTTTTTCTTTGTCTTCCAGTTCTTCATAAGCTAATGCAATGTTTACATAGATATCAGCATGTGTATAACCCAGGTCTATAGCTTTTTGGTATTCAGCTATCGCTTTTGTATATTCCTCCAAATTATAATAGGAAAATCCCATATTGTAGAATAACTCTGGTTTATTTTGATTTAGTGAGATAGCTTTCTCAAGATACATAATTGCTATTTCATAATCACCATTACATCCTAAAGCCCAACCAAGATGTCCTAAATAGAGATCATTTTCTTCTTCTTTACTACAAGCTAATTTGTAGTATCTTATTGCTTTTTCAAACTCATCTAAATTACCATAGGTACTGCCAATTGCATCTAAAGCTTTAGTATATTCAGGATCTATTTCAATTGCTTCTTTGAAAATCTCAATTGCTTCTAGATATTTCCCCCAAGAAAAGAATACACAACCGAGATTGTAGTAATAATACTGATTTGCTTCTAATTTAATTAATTCCTTATAACTATAAACTGCTTTTTCATAATCCTCTAAGTTCGCATATGTTTTTGCCAAATTATACCAAATATTTGCTTGACTAGAATCTATCTCGATTGCTTCTAGAAAAAATTTGATTGCTTCCTCTAATTTTCCACTCATTGATGCTTTTAAGCCTTCTCTGAAAAGCTCTGCTACTTTAGAATTATTAGAGTCTTTATCTGTCAAGAGAGATTTCCTCGAGTTAAATTCTATTTTCCCATCAATATTTATTAATTAATTAGTAGAGGCAATCCTTTTCCTAAATTTTTGAAAGCTTTTTAAAAGAATATTAACCAAAGCAATATAACATTATAATTTTCTATGAAGGATAAATTATGGTTGTTATTTCAACAATTAGATCAGTACTAAAAAATTATCAACCATCAAAATTGCCTGATGATGGCTCTATTCGTGGAGCAGTACTTGTTCCACTCTTTGAAAAAGAGAATGCATTATATCTACTTTTAACAAAACGTACTGAATCTCGATCATCACATAAAGGACAAATATCCTTTCCAGGTGGAAAAAAGGATCAATTAGATACTACACTTGTCTCAACAGCACTTAGAGAAACAAAGGAAGAAATAGGAATAGATTCATCAAAAATAGAAATTTTGGGTGAGCTTGATCAAATCAAAACTTATGGTTCAAATGTTTTATTATCACCTTTTGTTGGTAAGATTGATTATCCATTTACTTTAAAAGTAAACCAAAATGAAGTACAAGAAATAATAGAAATACCTTTCGATGAATTAATTAGTAGTGAAAATTGGTCAAAAAAGGAAGTACAATTAGCTGGACAAGGAGATAAATATATTTGGTATTTCTTTTATAAGAATTGGATTGTCTGGGGAGCAACTGCTAAAATACTTAAACGATTTTTAACAATAATCTAATAGTTTTAATAAGAGTCTTAAAGCAAAATTATTCTATATTATTAGAAATAATTTTATAGAGCAAGGTTATCGTAAGCTCTATATAATAAAGCTACTTAAATGATTTGAGTAATAAAGGATGGATAGTTAAGTTGGATCTCAAGAGACTTAAGAAAAATGCATTAATATTGATAGTTACAGCTGTGTTACTTGCCTATAATGTTGGAAGTTTTTACGTTGTTGCTTATAAGGGAGTTGATATATTTACGCCAAGCAGTAAGAGTATTCCCCCACCCGAAGAAGCCATTCCCGAAGTTGATATTGATCGTGTAATTGATCCACCATTAGGAAATACAACTCATTTACCGAATGCTACAACCTTTTTCACACTAATGGTTTTTAATATTCCAATTGAAATTACTATTGTCTTCTTAGCGGAAATACTTGTAGGTTCTATTTTAAACGCAGATCGACAAAGAATGACATTTGTTCGATTGTTAATTTTATTGGGTTCAGCTTTATTGCTTTCAGTAGGAACTTCAGCAATTCATTATACAGCTGTTTGGCCAGCTTTACATGATATTCCAATAAATTCAGGTCATACTTATAATCAAACTGTAACCTTAACAAATGGCACTCAAATAGTTGTGGTAATGCCACAATATGGTGGTGCTCAAACATTCTTCACATTAGGTGTGGATATTGTTCTACTTATTGTAGCAATCATAGTCATTCTAGGTTTACATCTTGTAGCTTTCAAATATATTCAAAAATTAAAATGGTCGATTACAGGAGTATCTTTAGTAATACCTGCTCTCTATTACTTCGTTATCTGGAATAGTCTGGCACGTCAAGTAACTGTGGATCTTTTCTGGAAGAAAACTGGTAGTCACTTCAATTTAAGTCTCATATTTGCACTAGGATTTATTTTAATGGTGCTTTTGATTCTTCTCTGGAATCTCACTCTTGCTGGTACCAAACCAGAAGAGAAACACGCTCCCCATGAAGAAGCCCAGAAATACGAAGATGCTTTACAAAAATAGTAAAAAATTAGTTTGAAGTTACTAATAACTTCAACTATCCTCCTTTTTTTTAATTTAAACTCGCAATCTAGCTAAATAAAATGCGGTTAATTTTACTAGAAATCGTGAAAGAATTTTCCACAACGCCTTTTAATATTGATTGGATTATTCTACTTGTAAAGATACCCTACTAGTAGGGAAATGCTTTAAATTCGCATGGCATTCCTCTTTCAGGAATGTCATTTATAATCCTTCCATGAAAATAAAAATCCCTCCAGTATTAGTCCAAATCTCAAAAAACCCCCCAAAAACAAGTGATTGCCTTGGTATAATCATCCTCCCAATAAAACTTATTTTCAAAGGCACCCACTCGTTAAACAGACAGGGGTTTTTTCCCCTGTCTCTCATCCCTCTCTTGTTTTAATTAATATTATATTCTCTTAGCAATTTTTGTTAGAAAATCCCTTACATTATTTTGGAGAGTCTTTTCTGTTTCTTCTTCAGTCATTCCTGCTCCTAGTAATATTTGCTTACCTTTAGTATATGTTAACATATCATCAAGTTTATGAGTATCAGTATTTTGAATAAATTTCACTTTTGCTTCTCTCCCAACAATCACTACATGCCCATTAGTAATTGAATGACTTCTATTTGAAGTAATTTCAACAAAAATATCATTCTTCTTACATAGATTTGCTTCTTGTTTTGTTAACATACCTGGATGTGCTAAAATATCAACTTCTTTACTCTTTGCTGCATTCAAATTTGTTCCAGGTTCTACAGGTTCATTAATTGTCTCTCCATGTATTACAATAATTAAGGCTCCTTTTTCTCTTGCTTCTTGGGCTAGTTTTGGAATTTCAATTGCTGGAACATGAGTTAATTCTATACCTGGTAAAGCAACAATACCCCATTGTTTTATTGCCAATAAGCAGTCTTGTTTTACTTTGTCGATAACATCAAAATTCCCAGCACCAACATGATCTGTTATTGCATAAACTTCATGACCAATAACATGTGCTCTTCTAATTTGCTCTATTGGTAAAAGTACCCCATCTGAAAGAAATGAATGCGTATGAAAATCACATCGTCCAAATCGTTCTTTGGTTAAATAATCTTCAATAGCTTTTTTGAAAACGTTCATTTTCGTTACCATTTATATTTTAATCTGGTTGAATATATTTAGGTATATCATCTTTTCGCCAACATGCAACTAAATGATCTTTCTTGTATTCACTCATTTCAGGTGTTTCTGTTAAACATTTTTCGATACAATACTGACATCTTGGATGGAAATGGCATCCCTTTGGAAAATTC